>JADGED010000236.1 GCA_016744555.1 Desulfuromonadaceae bacterium | reverse complement strand
GCTGAATCGATAGTAGAGACGATGCAAACGGCGATAAAAAGCACTTTTGCAGTTGCTAACAACGTTAAAATTAATGCTTTAAACGCAATTATTAAAGCGGCAAAATTTGGTCAAGCAGGTGAAGCTTTGCAGGTTTTAGCGCAAGGGATGGTAAGCGTTTCGCAAGAAACCCGTGACCTTATAGATGTTTTTGATGATTTGCTGAAAAAGCTAGTCAATTTAGCTCGACCTGAAGTGGTTGACTCCTGTGAGGCCACCGATATCGCTGTTGTTACAGAGTTTGATATTGACCAAGTACAGCAAGTATTTACCCAGTTTCGCGACGAACTACAAGGGAGCATGGGAGATTGCCGTGCGTTGGTTAAAAGTCTTGAAACAGAAAGTCGCAATTTAGTTTTTATCTCTGATCTTAAGGATGAATTACAGCGTCGATGTGAACATTTGGATGCTTATATTGAATCAATTCATCCACGTAATGAAGAGATGCTAATTGCTGCCAGAAGCACATTTGGGGAGCATCTTGAAGGTCGCTACACTATGCGTGAAGAGCGCGACATTCATAGTCAAATGCGCCAAGGAACGAATCCTATTGCTACTGATAATTCTAATATCAGCTTGTTTTCAGATTCTGCAGAGGGTTCTACAACTACTAGTGATGGTGAGATTGAATTGTTTTCTGCAGAGCCAGCTGTTTCCGCGGCTGCGCCGGAAATCGATTTATGGGGCGATGAAGCAACGGCAAATGGAGCTAGTGAAGAGGTTGAACTCTGGGGGGAAGATGAGGATCCGACGGCTGCTAGCAATGTTGATCTTTTTGACAGTGCCGACAATGGGCAAACTTCAAGCAACGATATTGATGTAGAACTTTGGGGGGATGAAGCAGAAGTTACTGCTGAAGTCGCAACCACAGTTAATAACCAAACTGATAAAAATACTGCTAAAGAGCCAGAAGAGGACTTTGGCGATAATGTTGACCTTTTTTAAGTAGGAGATAGAAAACTTATGGCTGCAACTATTTTAACGGTTGATGATTCAAAAAGTATCCGACAGATGGTTACCTTTACCCTGCAGCAGGCGGGTTACTCGGTAATTGAGGCTGAGGATGGTAAGGATGCACTAACAAAGATTAATAGTAGTGTGAAGATGGTTTTATCTGATCTTAATATGCCAAATATGAATGGGATCGAACTCATAAAAGCGATCAGAGCAAACCCGAGCTATAAATTTTTACCCGTAATTATGCTCACAACGGAAAGCCAAGGCGATATTAAACAGCAAGGCAAGGCTGCTGGTGCTACCGGTTGGATTGTTAAGCCATTTAATCCTGAGCAGTTGCTGGGTGTGGTGAAAAAAGTTCTGGGCTAAAGAAAGATTTATGGTTGTGGTGCTAAGAATTTAAGTTACGGCACTGCAGCTTGAGATACCCTTTGTCGTAGTTGGAGTGAGTTCATTATGTTGGAAATAGATAAAAAAACTAATGATGATGGCAGTATTGTTTTGACTTTGGCTGGTGATGCCACGGTTGAATTTTCGGAACAATTACGTGAATCATTATTGGAGGCGTTGCGGGGGGCTGATAGCGTGTCTGTTGTTTGTAAAGACGTAACCAGCTGCGATTTTTTTACTATGCAAATGTTTTGTTCCGCCCATCGCACCTCAGTTAAATTGAAAAAACAATTCATTTTTGCTGAAGCACCGTCACCAGCTGTTATCGAAACTGTCAGTAGTACAGGTTTCAAGCGCAAAATTGCCTGTTCTTTAAGTAATGATCCTGCGAACTGTATGTGGACAGATCGCATTAATCAAACTACAGATTAAGGACTTAGCCAATGCTTGATCAGCAAAAAGAGTTATATAAAGAAGAAGCCAGTGAACTGTTGGCGGAGTTGGAAGATTCCTTACTGGAGCTGGAAGAGTCGCCCGAAGATATAGAGTTGGTAGCCAAAGTTTTTCGCACTATGCACACCATTAAAGGTTCAGGTGCAATGTTTGGCTTTGACGATATCGCTAGTTTTACCCACGAGGTTGAGACTATTTACGACTTGGTTCGTAATGGCGAAATAAATGTCACCAAAGAACTGGTTAGCCACTCTCTAGCGGCACGTGATCACATCACCAGCCTGCTAACTGGTGAAGATATAGATGTTGCTAAGGGCGAGGAGCTTGTTGCTGCCTTTAAGGCTTTGGCTCCTAGTGATGAGGAAGAGGTGGTTGAGGTCGCTGTAGCAGAAGTACCAGTCGTTTCGGCTTCAGAAACTTTAGTCACTTATCGAATTCGTTTAAGCGTTAGTCCAGATATTATTAACACCGGGACTCGTCCTGACGCTTTGTTGCGTGAACTGGCGGATTTAGGTTCGTGCCAAGTAGTTGCCCATAATGAAGAGATCCCTTTTTTAGATGATCTAAAACCCGAGAATTGCCATGTTAAGTGGGACATAATTTTAACGAGTGATTGCGGCACTAATGCTATCAAAGATGTGTTTATTTTCGTTGAAGATGACGTGAAGTTACAAATTGAAGTCATTGATGATGGTGAACATGAGGAGGGCGAGGGCGATTACTTACGGATTGGTGAAATTCTCCTAGCTCGAGGTGATATTACTAAGGAACAGCTCGATGCAATTCTTGGTGAAAGTAAACCTATTGGGCAAAAACTGATCGATTCTTCGGCGGTTGCCCCAGAAAAAATTGAAGCGGCTCTAAAAGAACAAGAGATGGTGCGTAACGCTCGGAGTCAACGCAAGGCAAAGGAAACCAGTGGAAGTGTACGGGTTCCAGCCGAACGTCTCGACTATCTTGTAGATATGGTTGGCGAGTTAGTTACGGTGCAAGCTCGTTTGTCGCAAGCCGCCGCAGGTCGAGATGATTCTGACCTTATTGCTATTGCCGAAGAGGTCGAGCGATTAACTGCAGAATTACGCGATAATTCTTTAAATATGCGGATGCTACCAATTGGGACTACCTTTAGCAAATTTAAACGTTTGGTTCGCGATTTGTCGAGTGAGTTGGGCAAGAATATAGAACTTAAGACCGTCGGTGCTGATACCGAA
>JADGED010000235.1 GCA_016744555.1 Desulfuromonadaceae bacterium | reverse complement strand
GGACAACATTTGGTTTGTCCCCTGATTTGCTTGCAGCAAATAGGCTTGTGGTAAATAGTGATGTAAGTAGCAAAGCCAACATCAACGGAAACAACACTTTAAACTTCATAATAACTCCTTAACGGGATAGATCGGCGACACAAAATCCGCCCTCACAGGTTCTCAAGAACTAATAATAAATAGATAAACTAAACTTATTTACGATAACGACACCACTAAATTGCGGTAATCTTGTCCATAATTTAAAATGTAGATTAGCAGCTAGAACTATAGTAGCAACAAAGCCCAACCGAGACTAAACATACAATTTCTATGCCCAAATAATCACATAGTAAAAAGAGCCATAACCGACTAAAATAAAAGTAAAAATCAAGGTATTTTTTATTTACAGGAGAGATATATATTGAGCAGACGGTGCCATTTGACAGGTCCTGTCATATTTGACGGCAACATGCTAGCAAAACTCAACACACAAAAGAGTATGTCTATACTATAACTTCTTAATGCCAAGCTTTCTCATACGCCCCCTTAACGTGCTCGGGTTTAAACCAAGCAACGCTGCAGCACCGTCTTCACCTTCCACCTTCCAACAACAGATATCAAGAGCTTCAATAATGTGCTTTTTTTCCATCTCTGGCATACTCAATATGCAATTACTAGAACTCTGTTTTCCAGGATTTAACAATTCGGGAAATTGCAAAACACCATTATGGCTGCTGATCATTGCAGATTCAACTACATTCGCAAGTTCACGTATATTACCTGGCCAATGGTATTTTTGTAGTACATTCATTGTTTCTGGAGAGATATCACCAACCAACTTCCCCAATTTTCGTGAATTTTTATCAACGAACCAATCGACTAATAATGGGATATCTTCGGCCCTTTCCTTAAGTGCCGGTATAGTAATCAAAAAAACATTAAGCCGGTACCAGAGGTCCTCACGAAACCGACCTTTTGCTACCTCTTCTTTGAGATTTCTATTAGTGGCCGCAATAATCCTTACATCAGTACGCAGTGTTTTTGACGACCCCAGCCGCTCAAATTCACCATACTCAAGAACCCGCAACAGCTTGCTTTGTGCCGCTGGCGCTAACTCACCAATCTCATCAAGAAATAAGGTTGAACCATTAGCAGCCTCAAAGCGCCCTTTTCGTTGTTGTGAAGCACCAGTAAAAGCACCTTTTTCGTGACCAAAAAGCTCACTTTCGATGAGGCTTCCCGGCAGAGAAGAACAATCAATCTTAACGAGGGTACGTTTATTACGTAAACTAGTACTATGAATTGCCCGTGCTACCAACTCCTTACCTGTACCAGTTTGCCCAAGAATAAGGACCGTAGAATCAGTGCCTGAAACTTCCTCAATTCGCTTCAAAACGCACCTTAATTGCCTACTGTCACCAATTATTTCTTTATAGTTATGACCCAACCTAATCTCTTCGCGTAGGCTTACATTTTCAGTTTCAAGCTGTTCTTTCATCTTCTGAATTTCTGACAGGGCGGTAGTCAGTTGGTTATTGACAGTTGTCAATTTTGATGTGCGCTCTTCAACCAAAAACTCTAGGTGATCTCGGTACTGCTGAAGTTCTTTTTCTGCCTGCTTAAGCTTGGTAATATCCCGAACGGTTCCAACAATGCCGATACTATTATTCTCATCATCATTGATAATGTTAGCCATCATCCAAGTAGAAAAAACGGTGCCATCTTTTTTTGTATGTTCACTTTCGTCTCGATTACTACCATTCTTCATTACCTTTTCAAAAAAAGGGACAATTTTATTTTGCAACTGCTCCTCGGGGTGAAAATCGTACAAATTTGCCCCAACCATCTCATCTACAGAGTAACCGTGAGTTTGTGCCCACGCCGGATTGACAAATTGATTAAATCCAGCCATATCCGCAACAGCAATACCATCTATTGACTGATTCATTGCCCTTTCGAGCATAAGCAACCTTGCTTCTACCTTTTTCTCCTTAGTAATATCAAGAACTTGAATAACACTACCGGTCACCTCATTATCTACGTCGAATAGAGGTGATGCCTTAACGATAAGCCATCCCCCTGTTTCTTCCGAGAAATATTGTGCATGAGCTGCCATTTTAGCTCGATAACATTCCGCAACAGCACATTTATCAACAGGAACAGCCTGACCCATTAATACAGAATACTTTTCCCCTATTATACGACTTTCAATGCCACCAAAGAGGTCATACCCAGCAGCATTGCACTGAATGACACGATACTCGCTATCTAACACCCCAACAATATCTGGAAGTGAATCAATCAGCGCCCTCGTTGATAGTGATTTTGCCATAACATCATCCACAATTAAATACGACTTACATTATTTTCAAACCAAAAGGCATACAGCTCAGATCAATAATGGTCAACACATAAGCAAGCAAGGGCTGTAAGCGCCCAAGTTTGGATCCTTACAACCCCTGCTTACCTCTATATCATACTGAAAACTGTATAAAAATTAGTGTCGACTATTATTACCGCCGTTTAGGTGGACTCGGACGACTACCACCAGGAGGATTGATTCCTGGAGGTCTTGATGGGCGATCCGGATTTTTATCGGGCAAATCAATAATAACTGTCGTATCGTTACCATAGCCCCAATAAGGATAAGGGTCATAATAGCCCTCGTAGTATATCGTAGAGTGAGTTGATCCAGCACAGCCTGCCAGAAACAAAACTGACCCAGCAATCAAGGCAAACATAAGTTGCTTTATTTTTTTCATTGGATTGACTCTCCCTTTAAAGCGTTATCTCCAGGCCATTCCTGAACCATAAACAAAGCCCCAGAAGGGTCTGCCAACAAGGCAACCTGATCAGCATAATCAGGGTGCTCAGAAGCGATAATCACCTTACCGCCTAATTGCTTTGCTGAATCAGAAGTTAGCTTAACACTACCAACCTTTACAACAGGAACCCACCTTTGCTCTAAGGCTTGATTAAAAAGTGGACGAATGCCTGCTCGCCATTTGTCGCCAGTCTTTAATATTGCGTAAGAGTCCAATTCTTCAACCGCAGAATACCCTGCAAGGGC
>JADGED010000234.1:267-3085 GCA_016744555.1 Desulfuromonadaceae bacterium | reverse complement strand
CTATAGTTCTACCGCACCGTATTACAGAAGGATTGAAAAAAGCTATTGGTGGCTTTCATCGAGTTCCAGTTTGGATCAATACCCAGTGTAACCACCCAAAAGAGATCACCGAAAAAACAGCTGAAGCAATTTATAACTTGATGAGTTGCGGTATCAATGTTGGCAATCAGGCAGTACTGCTCAAAGGGATCAACGATGACGTACCGACCTTCCGTGAGCTGCATCAGAAACTGTTGCGTACCCGGATTCGTCCTTACTACGTTTTCTACTGTGAACCGGCTCCAGGTATAGATCACTTCCGCACACCAGTAGAAAAGGGTGCAGAATTGATTCGTGATGCCTTACGTGGGCACACTACTGGTCTGGCACAACCTATGTACGTACTGGCGACTAATATTGGGAAGATCCCATTGATGCCAGATTATTACATCGTCGATAAGAATGAAAAAGAATACACGCTGAGAAATCACCTAGGTGAGACCACTAAAATTCCAAATATTCCTGAGTAGGAGTGGCTTAAGACTATTGTGGGGCAGCTGTAAGGCGGCGTATTTAGCGAGATGCTGATTGATGGTTTTATCTAAGCGAAAATGAAAGAAGTATCAGCGGTTAATGAGCGGCCAACTCCGTACGAGATGAACCTCTATTATACCCTCTAAGAAGGAGCAGAAAATGAGTGGCACAGAGCTACCAAGAATCAAGGAGCAACTGAAAGAAGCCTACATGACTAAGCTGTTTTTTACCGACCTGAATGGTCGCCTGAAAAACCTTTCGGTCAATCCGAACGATATCGACGATATTATCGAAAAAGGTGTAGGGTTCGACGGAAGCTCCATTGCCGGAATAGCAACAGTTGAAAATAGTGACCGAATCTTGAAACCGGTCGTCGAGAGCTTTCGCCTTGTCGATTTTGGCAGCCGCAAAATTGGTTTTTTTGTAGGTCAAATGTTTAATCAGGACGGATCACGTACGGAAGTCGATCCAAGATATGCGCTAGAACGGGCGGTCGAAAAGGGCATTACGGAGCAGCAGGTAAAATTCATGATGGGGCCAGAGCATGAGTTCTTTTTGCTCAACGGCGATGAGATGAATGGCGAAATCCATACTGATAAGCTCGACTACTTCGGCTCAGGGGCAGATGATGTCGGTGATGTTGTCCGACAAGAAATTGTGAATGTGCTGGAAAAGTGTGGAATCAAATATGAAAAAACCCACCACGAGGTGACTTCATCGCAGCATGAGATCAATTTGGAGCCGGGTGACCCGTTGACCATTGCCGACCGTACTATTTTGTTTGAATTTGTCACCAAAGAGGTGGCCGCACAGTATAATTTGCATGCGACATTCATGTCGAAGCCTTTTACCGGTTACAATCGCAATGCCTTTCATATCCACCTCTCATTTTTTAATATGGAAGGAAAAAATCTCTGTTACGATGAGAAGGCTGAGCATCATCTCAGCCCGATGTTGATGAATTTTATCGGTGGGATTACTAAGCATGCGCGGGAAGCATCGATAGTAATGGCGTCGACTGTGAACTCTTATAAAGCCTACGTTCTTGGAAAAGAGGCTCCAATTGTGCGGGGCTGGGGGTTACGTAACCGTAGCTCAATGGTTAGAATCCCCCATGCATTGAGTTCATCAGCTACGCGAATGGAGCTGCGTTGCCCTGATGCTACCGGTAACGTTTATATGCAGTTTGCTACTCTCATCTTTATGGGGCTGGATGGTATTGCTAACAAAGAAGATGCTGGTCAACCTGATCTGGGTAGTACCTATAAGGAAGGATTTCAATCGAAAGTCCTCGATAGGCGTTTTTTACCGCGTGACTTTTATCCGGCTCTTATGGAAGCTGAAGAGGGCGAATTTATCAAGAAGTCGCTTGGATGCGATCTGTTTAATAACTATATGTCGAATAAGATTGCCGAGTGGGAAGAGTATCGTACGACCATCACCGATTTTGAACACTACAAATACCTAGGGATTTAAATTTTAGAATCAATTTCTCTATTCTGCCTCGACATAACCATGGTGTCGGGGCAGTTTTTTCATAAGTTGATTAAGTTAGACTTTGTTTAGTATACTAAGTGTCGGTTATTTCACTTTTGGTTCGAGCAGGTTTTATCGAATCGGGGCGATCTCTTTCCCTTGGTAACAATCATGAGCGTTTTTATTAGACCCCTGTGCCTCTCCGTTTTGACCTTTCTGCTAATCTTTGGAATGTCTTGCCCGAACAGTTTTGCCGAAGAAGAATTGGACGATTTCACCAAGTTGATTAAGATTGGCGGTGATCTCAATTACCCTCCTTACGAGTATATCGACAGTGATGGCTTGCCGACTGGTTACAATATCGAGTTGAGTCAGGCTATTGCGCAAGTAATGGGAATGGATATCAATATCCAACTTGGTGCCTGGGGAGAGATGCGACAGCATCTCGAGGAGGGCGAGGTCGATATCTTGATGGGGATGGCCCACACCGAGGAGCGTCTGGATGAAGTCAGTTTCTCAATCCCCCACGCAAAGGTGCATCAGGCGATTTGGGTGCGTAAAGGGAATGGTGATATCCGTGTCGCTGGTGACCTAGCAGGGTTGGAGGTCATTGTTATGAAGGGGAGCGTCATGCATGATTACATGCTGGAGCGTGGGATTGTGGCTGACCTATTCATGGTTCAAACGTTATCAGATGCTCTGCATCTGCTGGCATCTGGACAGCATGATTGTGCTCTGGTTGCCAAGCTTCCCGGAGAGTACTTGCTTAGTGCGCCTGGGTTGGGGAATATTGAGCCAGTTGCTCGCCCTGTGGTGGCGCAGAACTATG
>JADGED010000234.1:0-257 GCA_016744555.1 Desulfuromonadaceae bacterium | reverse complement strand
TTGAAAAAGTCTGGTAGATACCGCGAAATTCACGAAAGATGGCTAGGCGTTTTTCCATCTGAAACCGGTGTCCCCTGGGACAGCATTGTTCGCTACGGGGCATTGACATTCGGGCCGTTGCTTCTGATTCTGTTGATGTTTGCCCTTTGGTCGAGAACCCTGCGTCGTCAGGTAGCGTTGCGGACCGAGGAACTGGAACGGGAGATCGTAGAACGCAAGCGTGCCGCAGAAGAGTTGCAGGTGCGGCAGAAGCAGTT
>JADGED010000233.1 GCA_016744555.1 Desulfuromonadaceae bacterium | reverse complement strand
GGAGGCAACAAAATGGGAAATTGCGGATCTCAACGAGTTGAGCAATATTTTGGATCAGGGGAGGAAGTCATGATGGAAAAGATACAGTCTCGTTTTGGTGAAATTGAATATGATCCAGAGAATACCCTGATGTTCCCAGAAGGTTTGGTTGGCTTCGAAGCGCTGCGCAAGTTTGTTGTAATGCCCAATGAAAAAGAGGGCCCACTGTTTTGGATTCAGAGCGTTGAAGACCCGCAGGTTGCTTTTATCCTCACCGATCCAACCGGGTTCTACTATGATTATAAGATAGTCCCAGATGGCCGTGAGCGGGAAAAGCTCGGGCTTGATGATGATGGTGAATGTTTAACCGTTAGCGTAGTTTCTGTTCCAGAAGACCGCAATATTACCCTTAATTTGGCAGCACCTATTTTGTTTGCGCCCCAAACCAACCGTGCCTTACAGGTGGTCTTGGAAGGGACACAGTTTAGTCCACAAACACCATTGCCCAAAGTAGAAAAAAAGGATTAATGGTGATGTAATAGACCCTTAAGCCCTGCTAGCGCCGTCTAGTGGGGCTTATTTTATAAAACTTTTACTGTTAGAAAGGAGGTAGTTTTAAGTTAAATTCCCCTGCAATATTGAGGATAGGGTGATCTGCAGGTCATCCGTAAAGTAATTTTGGGCAAGGATGCCCGAAATTCTTAATTCATGGAGGAACTTTATGGCTTTAACTATTAACACAAACGTGGCTTCCCTAAATGCCCAGCGTAATTTGGGTAAGTCGCAAGCTGATCTTGGCCAGTCGATGCAGCGCTTGTCTTCTGGTTTGCGTATAAATAGCGCTAAAGACGATGCTGCTGGTCTGGCTATCTCAGACCGTATGACCTCGCAAATTCGTGGTCTTAACCAAGCCGTCCGTAATGCGAACGACGGCATTTCTCTAGCGCAAACCGCGGAAGGTGCCTTGCAGGAAAGCACCAATATTCTTCAACGGATGCGTGAGTTGGCAGTGCAATCTGCCAACGATACTAACAGTGAATCTGACCGTGCTTCCCTACAGTCAGAGGTTCAGCAGCTTCAATCTGAGCTAGGTCGTATTGCTGAAACTACCCAGTTTAACGGTCGTAACTTGCTTGACGGTAGCATGTCTGGCGTTGCAAATCAGGCGACCTTCCAAGTTGGTGCCAATGCCGGTACTAATCAACAAATTTCCTTTGATATCGATAGTGCCAAAGCTACCGAACTTGGTAGTAACTTACTGGCCACTAACATTGTTGATGCATCAACTAGCCAAACTGTGATTATTTCATCTGGTCCCGAGTCTGGCAATACTGGCGCTCTTCGGTCTGGCGTTGGGGGGAATAATGGGGTTACTGGCGAAATAATTACAATAGGTGATGGCGCTGGTGGTGTTGTCGGCAGCCCCATAACGGTTGCTGCAAACGCTGAAATGAGTGATGTTGCTAGTAGTTTAAGCGATGTTGATGGTGTAACCGCTACGGCGTCTAATGCTGTTACCTTGTCTGCAGGTGTCGCTGGTGCTAATACAACTAACGCGTTATGGGTTAATTCGCAGGAGCTTGCTGATGTTGATATAACCAGTGCTGCAGCTATTGCTCAGGCTATTAATGATAATTCGACATTATCAGACTCGCATGGTTTGACTGCTAGTGTTGATGGAACAGATGTGGTTGTAACAAATGCTTCGGGTAATGATATCAGCATTGGCATTACTATTGATCAAACTGTAACAGATATTGCTGCATCAGGATCAACTCTTTCTGTTTCAGGTAGTGATGGAGATGCAGTTACAATTGTTTCGGGAGCTATAAATGCATCAAATGTCCACACTGACTTTGGCGATGAAGATTTTGTCCTTGTTGGTGGTTCACTTAGTGTCGCATTAGACGGTGATTATACACTGTCATCTTCAGGCGATAATCTGTTGTTTGCTGGGGGCGTTGATCAAGAGGAGGTTGGCACTACTGTTGGCGGTGTTGCAGAGCAAGAGCTTACGATCGTTGGTCTTGATGGTTCTGACGTCGGGGTCGCAATTGAGTCAGGGGCGTCAGCTAGTGATATTACTGCTGCGATTAATGACGTATCTGCAACCACTGGTGTTACTGCAAAAGGGATCTCCAGTGGCGAAATCATTTTGTCTGCTTCGCATGATTTTAATGTTACCAGCAATGTTGCTGCTGGCTCTGGTTCATTGTTTGAGTCAGAGGCCGGAGATGCCAATGAAAGCACTTTGAGCTCTATTGCTGACGTTGATATCTCTACAGCGGACGGCTCTACTTATGCCCTTATTACTATCGATGAAGCACTTGCGACCATAGACTTGGTTCGTGGTGATCTTGGTGCGGTGCAAAACCGGTTTGAGTCAACCATTGCTAACCTTAGTAATGTTTCTGAAAACCTAAGTGCCGCCCGTAGCCGGATTCTTGATGCCGATATCGCTCAGGAAACCTCTGCAATGACCAAGAATAATATTTTGCAGCAAGCTGGGGTGTCGATTTTGGCACAGGCAAATCAAGCACCGCAATTGGCGTTGTCGTTACTTGGCTAGAGAACCGAAAACCCTTTCCAGGGCAGATTACATTATTGCTCTGCGGTTATAAATAATTACATAGGAAATAATCTTTACTTTTGAATGATTGCAAAACAAAGATTATTTAAAAAAGATGAAAATAAATTCATTTTTTTGCTAAAATATCTCTAAAGTTTTCGGTATGGAGTACCGAAAAGATACCTGACGGGGAATTTAGCGCCAAAGGAGGTAGTGAAATTAATATCGCGGCCCCCAGAAAACGAACGTCGTAGGTGACATAAGGTCATCAAACAAACAATTTAGGGCACGGACGCCCGCAAACACAACATTCATGGAGGAACATCATGGCTTTAACAATTAATACAAACGTAGCTTCCCTTAATGCTCAACGTAACCTCGGCAAATCACAGGCCGACCTTAACCAATCAATGCAGCGCCTCTCTTCTGGTCTGCGTATCAACAGTGCAAAAGATGACGCTGCGGGTCTGGCTATTTCAGACCGTATGACCTCGCAAATTAAAGGTCTTAACCAGGCCGTCCGGAATGCAAATGACGGTATCTCCCTAGCGCAAACCGCTGAAGGTGCCTTGCAAGAGAGCACTAATATTCTCCAGCGTATGCG
>JADGED010000232.1 GCA_016744555.1 Desulfuromonadaceae bacterium | reverse complement strand
CCAGATAACAGACTATACTTCGAGCGAAAACAAGGAGTTAAATTTTATGGACAAAGATACACAAATTAATGATTTTCTGGCCTTTGTTAGCGAACAGGTCGGCCAAGAGATCCACGTTGGGCCGTGGCTCCAAATTGATCAAGAACGGATAGATAAATTTGCAGCGGTAACCGGCGATAAGCAGTGGATTCACATTGATCCGGAACGAGCAGCCAAAGATTCGCCTTACGGAGCTACCGTTGCCCATGGCTATTTGACTCTGTCGTTGCTGCCATACTTGACCGAAAGTAATCACCCCGATTTTTTCCAGAAAAATTATCCGGGGATGAAATATCGAGTTAACTACGGTCTCAACCGAGTGCGCTTTCCGGCACCGGTTAAAGTCGGCGCAAAAATCAGAGCCAGAACAACTATTCAGGCAGCCGAAGAGGTTAAAAACGGAGTACAGGTTTGCTATGTAATTACTATTGATATTGAAGGTAGTGACAAACCGGCCTGTAGCGCAGAATTTCTTGCTCGCCTGTATCCATGAGCCAAAACATTTCAACTGTACTGCACTGAAAAGGGAAAATGGGACTGAGTAAAATTAAACAGGTTCCCCCTCATCCGCCCTATCGGGCACCTTCTCCCTCATGGAGAAGGAACTAATTTAATGGAGATGTAGTAAAAATGAAATATATAGGAGCACATGTAAGTGCTGCTGGCGGCGTTTTTAATGCCCCGATTAATGCCGCTAAAATTGGCGCCAGCGCCTTTGCTTTATTTACTAAAAACCAAAAACAGTGGAAAAGTGCGCCACTAACCGAAGAGGTCATTGCAAAGTTTAAACAAACTTGTCAGGAGCACAGCTTCACCCCAGAACAAATTCTCCCCCACGACAGCTACTTGATAAATCTTGGTCACCCAGAGGCAGAAAAATTGGAAAAATCGCGCAACGCCTTTATTGATGAAATGACTCGCTGCCAACAATTGGGGCTGGTCTATCTTAACTTCCATCCCGGCAGCCACCTAAAGCAGATAGATGAAACCGAATCATTGGCTAAAATTGCTGAGTCGATAAACATTGCCCTGCAACAAACCAGTGGGGTTACTGCGGTAATCGAAAACACTGCTGGTCAAGGTAGCAACCTGGGTTACCGGTTTGAACATCTCGCCGCAATCATCGACCAAGTAGAGGACAAAAGTCGGGTTGCCGTTTGCCTCGACACTTGCCACACATTTGTCTCTGGCTACGATCTTCGTGGTGCTGAAGCGTGTGAAAAAACCTTTGCCGAGTTTGGCAAAGTGGTGGGATTTGAGTATTTAAAAGGGATGCACATCAACGACAGCAAAACCCCATTCGCAAGCAAAGTAGACCGGCATGCGCCACTAGGTGCAGGAGAAATTGGTTGGGATTGTTTTAAATATATTATGGCCGATGGCCGTTTTGATGGCATACCGCTGGTACTAGAAACTACAAATTCTGATATTTGGGCAGAAGAGATCGCCGAGTTAAAAAAACTAGCGGGGTTAGCCGACTAAATTTTAGTGGTATATTTTTTGGCATAACTACAAAAAATGGGTACTCCGATAAAGAGTACCCATTTTTTATTAATCTATATTTTTAGCAGCGAACTACTTGCGTAGAACCTTGATTACCGCAGAGAAATCTTCCTCGCCACGACCATCGGTAACTGCCTGCTCATAAACTTTTAGAACGGCGTCGTTAGCTGGCAATTCCAGCCCAGACATAGTTGCAGCCTCTTTAACACTCTTAAGACCTTCATGCACATACTTAAGCGCCAAGTTACGAGAGAAATCACCACGGGACACAGTACGACCCTTTTTGTGGGTCATCGGTGAAGCTAAGCCACCAGAATCGAAAACTTCGAGAATTTGATCGACGTTAAAACCAAGTTTTTCACCAAACACCAAAGACTCGGCCAAACCTTCCATCAAATGGGCTTGATATTGGGTTACCACAAACTTCATCCGGGTAGCAGAACCAACGGCACCAACGTGAATCAAGTTAAGGGAGATAAAAGAGAATAGCTCACGACAACGACTTACAACGGTAAGGTCACCACCAACTAAAAGGGTTAACAAGCCGTTAGCAGCATGTTCCTTAGTGCCCCAAACTGGAGCTTCAACAAACATAATCCGTTGTTTAGCAGCTTGCTCGGCCAATTCAATAGTAGCTTTTAAGGAGTGGGTTCCCATATCTACCAAAATTGTACCCGGATCAAGACCAGCCATAAAACCAGTATCGGTTGAAAGAACTGCATCAAGCTCTTCCTTTTCGGGCAAAATCACAATAACGAGATCCTTACCCTTGGTGGCCTCAATTGCAGTATCGGCACCAGTAGCACCTAACGCTACTAAGTCATTAACCGTTTCTGCGTTATTATCAAAAACTGTCAATTCATAGCGACCCTTCAACAGGTTTTTCGCCATGTGACGACCCACGGTACCTAACCCAACAAAACCAACCTTTTTGATCATGAAATTATCTCCTATTTGCTATTAGATAATGTAAAAAGCAGCAACATTTTATACTTAAACACATTGATTAAACAACAGCACAATAAACTATTGAAAACACATCTCACAAGAATAACCATAATTAACATAAAATCAAGGACAAGGGAAAACTTCTTGACACATTTAATTTAGATATAGATAGTTGAGCAATAAATATAAGTTATTTCCAAAATATTTAGCAACTACGGGAGGGGGTCCTAAGTGCGTTTAATTTTTGTACATGGTTGGAGTGTTACCAATACAAACACCTACGGCCAACTTCCTGAAGCCCTCGTAGCAGCATGCGCCAACAGTACACTTCAGCTTGATATCCAACACATCCAACTAGGTAAATACGTAAGCTTCCACGATGAAGTCACTCTCGATGATATTGCCCGTGGATTAAATCAAGCCCTACTCGACCTCCCCGACAATCAAGACCAAATCCAGCCGTTTTCCTGCATTACCCATTCCACCGGTGGCCCCGTAGTTCGCCATTGGATCGATGAATTTTATGGTGCACAAAAATTAGCAGAACTGCCACTTAGACATTTGATCATGCTGGCACCAGCTAATCACGGTTCGGCACTTGCGGTACTGGGTAAAAAACGGGTCGGGCGGATCAAAGCTTGGTTTAACGGAGTCGAACCCGGACAGCGTGTCCTCGA
>JADGED010000231.1 GCA_016744555.1 Desulfuromonadaceae bacterium | reverse complement strand
GCTTTCACAATGACCACCTTGCCACCACTATCACTGTATTTGATGGCGTTGGTCAGTAAGTTTATTACTGCCTGCTCAAGCAGTGATGGATTGATCCCAGCTTTAAGGTGGGAATCACAATTAATCTGCAAATCGATCTGTTGTTGCTGCAACAAACTTTCACAGGCGACTTGTGCGCTAGTTAAAATCGGCGCCAACAACTCATTGCTGAGCTTCCAACCGCCTTGGATCGCCCCTTGCTCGATCCGTGACAGGTCAAGCAGATCCTCGACGAGAGCATTGAGGCGGTTGTTCTGCTTAAAAATTATTTGCAAAAATTGTTCTGTTATATCCGCAGGAGAGTCTTCATCCAATAAAGTTTCAACTGCACCTCGAATAACAGTAATCGGAGTTTTTAACTCGTGTGATACGTTAGCAACAAAGTCACGCCGTACCGATTCCAATTGCCGTAAACGGGTCAAATCGTGAAGGACAATCAACATCCCCACCAACTCGTTATCATTGCCGGTTAGCGGTGAAGCCTGAACATGGAGATAACGCTGATCGGCACCGAGCAAAGACAACTCTTCTTCTAGCGGTTCTTGTAAACTCAATACATGCTGAATAAAACGCTGCAATTCAGCTTGTCGAATAACCTCTTGAACTGGTCGCCCTGCAAGTGATTGCGATGACACATCGAACAATTCTGCCGCAGCACTATTCAAGCGAATAATTCGCTCATCATTGTCTACAGCTATAACCCCCTCGGACATGCTGCCAAGGATTGTCTCTATTTCGCTCCGCTGTTCAACCTCACAAGCAATTCGTTCTGCCAGTTTAATTGCCATTTGATTCATTGCTTCGGCTAAACGACTGGTTTCAACCGATCCAGTTACCGGTAGTGGCAGCTCTAAATCTCCATCAGCAAACCGTTGTGCACCATCAGTCATCACCTCTAAAGGTCGACTGAGGCGGCGGGATAAACGCCAACAAAGAGGGGCTAGCAACGCCGCCATAATTAAACCACCAAATAGCAGTTTCCAGTAGATTTCTTTCAAAGTAGCGTCAAGGGCTGATATAGGCAAAGCGGTGCGGACACTGCCGACCAATTCTCCATCTACCTCAATCGGAATAGCGACATACATCAGTGATTGCCCCAAGGTGTTACTAAAGCGTATCGACACCCCTTGCTTTCCGGCAAAAGCCTGTAAGATCTCCGGCCGCTCGCCATGATTATCCATTTGTGCGGCATTTTCGTGCGAATCAGCCAACACTTCACCATTTTTCTGTACTACAGTGATCCTGGTCCCCGACTGCTCCCCCAAACGCTTTACCCATAACGACGACCAATCCTTGTCGCTATGGCTCAAGTGCCCTAGTAACTGCTGCTCAACCAGCTGCGCCCGAGCACTAAGGTCGGAAGCTGTTTGGGCATAATGAAAACGCTGCAATTCGCCCGAAACGTACCAACCAACGATTGACAACACTAAGACAATCAACACTAAGTATGATGGATAGAGCTGCCAAACCAAGCGGCGGCGATTAAGATTTAAATTCACAAGTCCTCCCGAAAGCGATAACCAATGCCACGAACTGTTTCAATATAAGAGCCACAACTACCAAGTTTTTTGCGTAATCCAGCAATTTGCACATCTACAGCGCGGTCGGTAACGGCGTAATCTTCACCGCGAACGGCATTTACAATTTGATAGCGGGTAAACACCCAACCCGGTCGGCTCGCCAGCGCTTCTAAGACGCGAAATTCGGTAAAGGTTAAATCGACAGTTTTTCCTGCTACCAGCACCTGACTGCGACCTGAGTGAATATACAATTCACCGTAAGTTAATTCTTCGGTGTCCAATTTTTCGCCTGCAGTGCTTTTGCGCCGCAGCACCGTCTGCACCCTTGCTAGTAGTACTTTGATGCTAAACGGTTTACTGACGTAGTCATCGGCACCCATTTCTAAACCGCTTACGACATCTTCCTCTTCCCCTTTAGCAGTAAGCATAATAATTGGAATTTCGCTGGTATCTTTATCATTACGTAACCGGCGGCAAATTTCCATGCCATCAATGCCGGGCAGCATCAAATCGAGAAGGATCAAATCTGGGCGATTAGCCGCAACTGCAGCTAGTGCCTCTTCACCATGGGCAGCACAGTCTACTTGGTAACCCACTTTCATCAGGTTAAAGTGAAGTAGAGCGAGAATATCCTCTTCATCTTCGACCACCAGTATCCTTATTTTATCTTCAGCCATGTAACCTCACACTTTCCCATAGGTAGTTGCTGAACTAACAACCAATAACGGTAAATTAAAACTGCAGCATCCTCTGCCTTTGTTAGGATTATGTGAGTTTAGCAAATTTACTTTTTTCTACAAACTGTTACCGACAACCTAGCCCTATAAACCATCTACCATTTCGCGTCGATTAGGTGAAAACCGGATAGCCATGATCCGTACCACCATCAGCGTTATCACTAAAGAAATGGCCAGTGCGACTTTAACTATCTCAACTTCACGGTACCAAAACCCCATTATTTCCGTTATTACGACTACCAATGCGGTGTCGATAATATAGGTAACTTTGACCCGCCCTTCGCTAAAGTACGCTTTAACCGTGCGAAATAATTCAAACACAGCCAACACCATAAGAACATTTACAATCAATTCTTTTAGGGCAAAGTGCAACCCTTCCGCCGAAAAGACATGAGAAGATTCCGCCAAAAGAGCACCACCTGCGGCAATAATCCCGAAAGCCATTCCCACCAATAAAACCAGTAACAGTAAACTTAGCAACGTCCGACATATAGTTTCAAAGCAAATCCCTGAAACATCTTTGATGTTACCATTCAGCATAATTGACCCCTTAATTTATGGTAAGCCTTGCGCTAACCTATTGGGGAGAAAGGTAATCTTCAATTATTTAGAACGGGTTAGTAAGCAGTTAAATAAACGTAAGCACTGAAACTGCAGCAATATAAATTTAATTAAAAATATTTATCTCTTTTAGATATAATCAACTCTAATAATATTAATATTTTCTCTAACTACATTTTCGGCTGTTGGTCCAGTAATTAAATCAACTTCAGCTCCAAGGTCTGCCATTACTTTGGCTATCTCAAAGCCCATTTTACCAGAACTATGATTTCCAATAAACCTAACAGGGTCAATTGCTTCATAAGTTGGTCCAGCAGTTATCATA
>JADGED010000230.1:292-3199 GCA_016744555.1 Desulfuromonadaceae bacterium | reverse complement strand
GGTGAGATTGGCGGCAAAATCGGTTAATCGTGCCGGGTCATCCATGCTGGTACGACCGAGGAATAATTTGATCTCTTCAGAGTAGAGGGGGTTGATCTGTACTAGCTCTTTCAACGTCGAAATTATTGCCATTGAGTAGGCTTTAAGTTCTGGATTGTCAGTATAGACGGTGCTAAGGAAGTAGGTGACATCAGTGTAGATGATATCGTCTATTTCGGTAACTTCATCAATACTGAAGCGTTCTAAGCTGTTTACTAGAACATGAGCGCTATCTTCGTCTGAATGGATCAGCTTAAGAATTTTTGCTGCTACTCCGACCCGTTGTAAATTGCCGGTTGAGTCTTCATCATCAAGTTCCTGCACCATAACCAGGCCGATTGCCTGGGTGTCGGTTTCCATTGCGTGCTTGATGGTTTTTACCCGCGATTTGCCGTTAACGGTCAGTGGGATAATTACTCCAGGGAACGCTGGTCGTGGGCGTAGTGGGATAACTGGTAATCGAGTTGGTAACATGTCGCGTGCCAGCACAAGTCCGTCATCTGGGATTGCGTGGACTTCGGTATCGGTTTCTACTTCAATTTCGTATTCGATAGATTCATCATGATCTTCAAAATTATCGTGCATTCAATTTACTCCGTATAAATACTGCTGCAAACAGCAAGATTTTTTATCTATTTTGGGAAGATAATAACATCGGACTTGGAATGTCAAGGAACATGGAAAAATAGGTGTAAAGAACAAGAATAATTGTGCAAGGTTAAAGCATGAATATTGACTTGATTCCTGTTTCTTTCCCAACTCTGATATGGAATAATTAGCACTCAATTTCTTTTCATTCAAAGGGTAGTAAAATGAATAAAGCTCCTCGGGTCTATCTGGTCGATGGCTCTTCTTATATCTATCGTGCATATTACGCTATTCGCCACCTCTCAAATTCTAAAGGTGAGGCGACAAATGCTGTTTATGGTTTTACTAAAATGTTGCTTACTTTGATTCGTGAGGAGCAGCCAGATCGGTTGGCGATTATATTTGATGCTAAAGGGCCAACTTTTCGCAAACAGATATATCCTGAATATAAGGCTAACCGTTCTGCTATGCCTGATGACCTAGTTCCACAGATACCGAAAATCAAAGAAGTTGTGCGGGCATTTCAAATACCGGCAAAAGAGCAAGTTGGCTATGAAGCCGACGATATTATCGCAACGTTGGCTAAGCGCTATGCCGAGCAGGGGGCAGATATCACTGTCGTTACAGGTGATAAAGATTTGATGCAAATTGTCGGAGATCGAGTGCGATTGCTAGATACAATGAAAGCTAAAATTTCTGGGCGTGATGAGGTAATTGAACGTTTTGGCGTTCCACCAGAGCAAGTGCTAGAGATATTGGGTTTGGCCGGAGATACTTCCGATAATATCCCCGGGGTTCCAGGGATCGGAGAAAAGACCGCTTGTGCCCTGATCCAAGAGTTTGGCTCAATCGAAAACCTGCTGGCGAATATTGATCAGGTTAAAGGGAAGAAAAGGCAAGAAAACTTACGTGAGTTTGGCGATCAAGCGCGTCTGTCACGTAGATTGGCCGATTTGGTTTACGATCTTGACGTTGATATGGATTTGGACGATTTAGCTTTGGTCGAACCAGATCGAGATGCCTTGAGCGAACTTTTTAAGCAGCTAGAATTTAATCAGTTGCAGCAAGAATTTTCTCAGCAACCACCGCAAACTTCGGCGGCGGGTGAATATGTGGCAGTTTTGACCATTGCCGAACTTGACGACATGATCGCACAGTTGATGGCAGCTGGACGTTTTGCCATCGATACTGAAACTACTAGTTTGGTAGCTGTTCAAGCCAATCTCGTTGGCCTTTCGTTTGCGTTACGTCCCGATCATGGTTGGTATGTGCCAGTCGGCCATAGCTATTTAGGTGTCCCTGAGCAACTGTCGCAAGAGTTGGTACTTGAACGGCTGCGACCATTGTTGGAAAGTGCCGAGTACGAAAAAATCGGTCAAAACATAAAATACGATGCGCTGGTTTTGCGCAATGCCGGGATAGAATTAGCTGGTGTCGAGGTTGATACAATGGTGCTTTCATATGTGACGCAACCCGAGGCAAGATCACATGGCCTTGATGCGTTGGCGCTCGACCAATTGAATCATCAGATGATCCCCTATTCTGAAATGACCGGCAAAGGAAAAAAACAGATATGTTTCAGTGAAGTCGAGGTAGAAAAAGCGGTTCGTTATGCTGCTGAAGATGCCGATATTACCTGGCAATTAGCCGAAAAAATGTCGCCACAACTTAATGACGGCAAAAATAATGATCTATTCCGTCAGGTCGAGATGCCACTAGTTTCGGTTCTGACTAGGATGGAATGGCGGGGGATCAAGATTGATGCAAAGTTTCTTGGTGAGCTTTCCAGCCAGTTAGGCGAGAAGCTGATTTTGTTAGAGGGAGAAATCCATGGTTTAGCCGGTGGAGCGTTTAATATAAATTCTCCCAAGCAGCTGGGTGAGGTTTTGTTTGAAAAGTTGGAACTGCCAAAAGGTAAAAAAACGAAGACCGGTTGGTCGACCAATGTTGAGGTGCTAAATAACTTAGCTACTGAACATGAAATCGCCGCCAAAATTCTAGATTATCGTTCTGTTAGTAAATTGAAAAGTACCTACACCGACGCTTTACCAAAAATGATTAATCCCAGCACGGGTAGATTGCATACCTCGTTTAATCAGGCGGTAACTGCCACCGGGCGTCTATCCTCTAGTGATCCTAATCTGCAGAATATCCCTATTCGTACCGCAGAAGGGCGGCGTATCCGCGAAGCGTTTATTCCAGAGGAGGGCTGGACGTTGTTGGCGGCAGACTACTCACAGGTAGAGTTACGGGTGATGGCGCATATGGCCGATGTTACAG
>JADGED010000230.1:0-282 GCA_016744555.1 Desulfuromonadaceae bacterium | reverse complement strand
ATGGTTACCGAGGAGATGCGGCGTCAGGCAAGGACGATCAATTTTGGTGTGTTGTATGGAATGGGTGCGTTTAGTCTCGGTAAAGATCTTGGCATCAGTCGCTCTGAAGCACAGCAATTTATCGACCACTATTTTGAACGTTATCCTGCTGTCCTTAACTATTTGGAACAGAAAAAACTCGAAGCTAAAGAGCATCAATATGTAACTACGTTACTCGGTCGCCGCTGTGCTATTCCCGAAATTAATAGTAAGAATGGCGCTGTACGGAGCTATGCTGAACGC
>JADGED010000022.1:6013-18425 GCA_016744555.1 Desulfuromonadaceae bacterium | reverse complement strand
GAATCGCTTAAGAATGTTAGTAATTAAACTTTGTTGCTCAGCTGCATTATTGTGCAGTTCTTTTATTTCTGCCGTAAGATCGTTTAATCGTATATCCGCATTATTCTTTTCGTTGTTGGCGATTGTCGATAATTGCTGATTGTCTGCCAATAATTTTCTTAGTTTTTTATCGAAAGCTTCAATGTTTTTTATATCAGCTTCCAAAGTTTCTGCTGTATTTATCAATTTAGATAGTTGAGAGATTTTGCTTTCCGTAACATCTATTGCTGGTACGTTTCCTATAGCAAATGGGTGTTCCTCGGCACCACATAGTGGGCATGGTTTGCCGTCTTCTAGTTTTGTGCGTTCTGTTTCCAAATCGGCAATTTTACGTAGAAATGCAACTTCGCGTAGCAACATATCTTTTTCACTACGGTACTCTCGTAGTAATCGATCACCTAATAGTGAGTTTAGTTCCACTTGTTTTAAGTTGAAAAGACTGCTGCTTTGTTCAAGCTCTTGTTTACTTTTGTTGTATTGCTGCAGATTATTAGACATCTTTAGTTGCGCACTAGACAATATCTCTGTTGCTTTTGTTCGGTCGACCTCTTTCGCTGCAAGTTCTTTTTGTAATAGCAACAGACTTTTAAGCTGTTCTTCAATTCCGGTAAGACCACTGGCTAGCCATTCATCTTGTTTATGCTTTTCAAGATAATTCTGTGTTTTATTTAATTCTGTTTGTCCACTATTATGTTGTAGTAACTCTTGCTGTTTATGTTTTTTGTCGTTGCCAATTTGTTGAGATTCTCGATTACAATCGTCAACACTATTTTTGATCAGGAGTTGCTTGTCAGCTACCTGCTGGTCGAGGTAGCGGACTTGTTGAATTATTGGTGCTGCATTTTGCAAAACAGTTTTAGCTTGCTGAGTTAATTGTTCTGCCTGTTGTAGTGCGTCACATTGTTGCTGGCTGATAAATTCATGTTTAGGTAAGTTCTTAGCGGCATTAGCAAGTTCTACTTGATCTTTCTCTTGCTGCTCACGGACTGCAGCTATGGTGGAATGCTGCCCCTCCAGTTCAACTGCACGTAGTGCCTCTTTAAGTATTTTTCGCTGAGGTTCAAACTCTACAAGTTTAGTTTCATGGTCAGCGGTTTCAATCGTTAACGCTTTTATCTCGTCATTAAGATTGGCAATATTGGTTAACCAAGTAATTGCTCCACTTGTTTCTGTCAATTTATTGGTAAGATTATTTTCATCCTGTTGCTTTTGTTGCAGCTCTAATTGAATTTCTAGCTCTTGTTCTGGTTGTAGAATTTCAATCCAATCAATAGCAGATTGCAAGTTATTTAGCTTCTCTCGTTCTCCCCTTTGCCGTTCATGGACACGACGAGATATTTCTGTGTAAATCTCAGTACCAGTGATCTGTTCAAGAAGTTTAGATTTCTGTTCAATATCGGCTTTAAGAAAGGTATCAAACCCACCTTGTGCTAGAAGGATTGATCGGGTAAAGCGCTCAAAATCCATCCCGGTCTTTTCTTCTACTACGTTAGCAACGCGGCGGAGTTGATGTTCTATCACTTTGCCGTTATCGATCCCTTCGGAAATTTCATGCTGTGGTGATTGTAGATCGCCATCGGCTTTTTTACGGGAGCGGTGTTGACCAAAATGACAACGAAACCTCCCTTGTTGCGATTCAAATGTCACTTCTGCATAACATTCTCCAGTTTGTCGCGACATGATTTCGTTACTACTTTTTGTTATTTTTCCTAAGCGTGGGGTGGCACCATAAAGTGCCAGACAAATGGCATCAAGGATAGTCGATTTCCCTGCCCCGGTTGGCCCAGTGAGGGCAAAAATACCGTTAGATATGTACTCAGGATCGGTAAAGTCTATACACCATTCGCCGGAAAGTGAATTGAGGTTTTTGAATCTCAGTTCGAGAATCTTCATGTTTACCCTTTAATCGATCTATATTTAGTATTTAATAAATTCAGGTCATTCAGCATTTACATCGGTTTCGTGGAGACTTTGAATTATCTCGGTATACGATGCAATAAGTTCGCTACGGTTCTCGTCGGGAACGGCAAAGGTATCCAAGCAGCGACTAAAAACTTCGGAGACATCTAGTTCGTCGAGGTTTTCATCGACGTTTATGGCTTTACTTACTCGTGCCATTAAACGTTGATTTTTTATTCTTCTTATTTCCATACCAGAGCCAGCCATAACTTCATCGAGCATTTCACGCAAATTGCCGATGACTTCGTTACCGGTATATTCTATTTCAAGCCATGCAGTACTGTTTTCTACTTTAAGCTGTTCAATTCTATTGCGTATAGCTGAAATAGAGCCAGTTATTCGTTCAAGGGTTTGAAAACATGGAACGTTAATCAACTGAATTTTGGGTTGCTCAGTTTCCATGCTGACAATGGCAACACTTTTGGTTTGTTTCGCTTCACCATAACCCATAGGAATTGGTGAACCGCTGTAACGAATGTTTTCTTTGCCGCCAACACACTGAGGAATATGTAGATGACCCAGTGCTAAATAATCAATTGCCGGGGGGAAATTATCGGCCCCAATTTGGGCTAAAGAGCCAACGTAAAGTTCTCTGACCCCATCGCCATCAATAGTTTTTCCGCCAGTAGTAAAAAGGTGCCCCATGGCGATAATAGGGATACTTTGGGTAGAAATGGTGCTGATAGAATTCGTAACTAATTGTGCACGTTTTTGTTCAGCAAGAGAAACGACTTCACTGTAATGGTTCATGATCCCTTCAACCAGCTTGCGGTTCTTTTCATTGATTGATTCACCGGCACTGACTCTACGGATGTCTTTATCACGGAGGTATGGAACTGCACAGACGATTGCTCCGGCGCCAGCAGCAGTATTGTTAAGAACAATCACTTCTTCAGCTATATTTTCAGGTGTTGCCCCAATAACATGGACATTAAGGGCACGCAGAATTTCTTTAGGTGCATTTAAAAATGATGGTGAATCATGATTTCCAGATGTAATAACTATGTGCTGACAGGTAGAATTGGCAACTAGGCAAAGAAATTTATAATAAAGTTCCTGTGCTCGATTGCTTGGTGTACTGGTATCAAATATATCTCCAGCAACTAATAAAACATCAATTTTTTCAGCAACAATTGTGTCACTTAACCAATCGAGAAATGCCGAAAATTCAGCGTAACGTTTGCGCCCATAAAGGGATCGACCCAGATGCCAATCTGATGTGTGGAGAAATTTCATTGCTATTAACCGATACGGGTTAGTATTGACGAAAGAATAATGGGTAAAGAACGTTATTTGGATTTTATAGGATAATCGTTGTTCAAAGCTTTAGGGAGCGAAATACTCTTTGCCCACGACGCAGCTTAATACCAGGTAATTCAATTACTTTGTGTCTTTTTAAATTATCCCCAGACAATTCAATTTGTAGATTATGCTCCCCTGCTGGCAGTGGAATCCTTACTAACGTTAATCGCCCTGGTAACGTTAACCATGACCTGGTATCTGGTTCTTCCAATAAAAATAGTGCCACTCTAACAAGTGCTTCAGCGGCAGCATCACTGTTGTTTCCAACTGCTTGCGCAATCGCTTCTTTTGATGCTGCACGTAGAGTTTCCTTCGCTATGATTTTGACCTTGCGGGCAGCAAGGCAGTCACGAGCGACATCACCAAGATCAGTTGATAACAATGGCAATGAATACACTTTGGACGACAAGATTTTTATACCAGGACGTGAGGTCTTGTTATTGTCGTAATATGGAAATGAAAACCTAATTGACTTTGGTAATACTACATTACCGGGGAGTTTTTTTGGGATTTGGCCGTTGGCAATAAATAAGACTAGTTCTGCCTCGCCTGATGGCAGATGTGGTGGTAAATATTGCCGGTATTTATTAACTTCGTCCGTCATCCCTAGACGTCGTGCACTATTTATAAGATCTGCTGCAACGGGAGTTGGGCTTTGTAGGTCTTCTGCTAATTTTTTGTAGACAATATATGCATCGTTATCTTCGTCTAAATTAGCAAAACATAGTGCAATTAATGCTCTAGTAAAATAGTCTTTTTTTAAGGCATTGGGGTGCGAAGCGAGTCGTTTTAACGCTTGATTTGCTTCAACTAAAGCATCATCGTATTTTCCTAAGAGCAGATAGTTCATCATTAAATAACTATGTGCCCATAGCCGTTCACTATATTCACCATGATAGGTCGTTAACCATTCAGTAGTAACTAGAGAACTGACCTGTTCGTTTATGCTTATTACTTCATTTCGATCGATCAATTTTATTGCTTTAAGGAGCTGGTTAGTACTTTTTTGATATAGTCCTAGATTATGGAGCACTATACCTTTTTCAAAATTATACAGTAACTCATTGCGCTTGCCTGTATGGTCACCTTCATTTAGGACTACTAGAGCTTGCTGCGGATGATCACTATGGTAGTAATCGGCAGCCTTGGTAAGTTGACCTGCACAACCAGTTAAAGAAACAAACGTTAGTGCTAGTAAGATAAAATATAAGCTGGATCGCCAAAGGGATGGCAATCCAGCTCCATATGAAAAAATCATCTTCAATGTTATCCCTCAGTCTACCAACCGATAAAAGGTTTAGAAGCTTCACGGATAATTTCGGTGCTATCCACCCATTCAATTAAACCAGTTTGAATATCGGTTAATTCCATATTTAGACTGTAATACATCAAAGTCTTTTTCTTTAAGCGAAATTGTTTTGGCTGTTCTTTCTCCATTGAGCGTAATGTTCCAGTCAACATGTATTTTGCCCCAACTTGACGCGCTCTTTGTATTCGTGTCTCAGCTGCAACATTTCCGCCATATTGATAGCTTGCTTCGCTCTCAATATTTGAACGTTGTACTTTGTTGACGAAGCGAACCCGACCAGATTGCAACATCAATTGTCGAATATCATCGGTTATAGCGCTAGTACTAATATGCTCACTAGTTCGATTAGCTATTCCATAAACAATCAAGACTGGTCGATCAACCGATTGAAATAGAGGTGGCCTAGTTAGTAACGAATCGACCATGTCGGCAACAATCGCTTTTTTATCTGAGAAATGGTAGCCCTCATCGTAAATAACTTTTTCGTCCGATCCAATTTCTCTAGTTGTTACTGAACAACCAGATGCCATAAGGATCAGGAAACTGGTAAACAAAAATTTAATCCACCACGATAATTTCATAATTTGTTCTCCTTGCTTAAAAGGTCTCTATTTGTATATGAATGAGCCTAAGTAGTTATGAACCCATTCTACATTATTTTACCTTATGTCAGAAGTTTAATTTAACCCGTTATATCTCACGGTTTCTTGACCATAACTTTAGCTTAGCTGATTCTCCTAAAGAGTAAAGAACAGGAACCACAACTAGGGTTAATATAGTCGCAAATGCGAGACCAAAAATAACTGCTACAGCCATTGGACCCCACCAATCAGCTGACTCACCGCCAATAATCCAAGTAAAGGTTTTGAAATCAAAACTAATCCCTATTGCCATTGGTAACAATCCAAGGATAGTTGTTGTTGCCGTTAATAGCACTGGTCTAAAGCGTACCGTTCCGGCTCTTATTAATGCAACGTTAAGATCCATCCCTTCATTAACTAGCTGATTAATGTAGTCAATTAAAACGATAGCATTATTAACAACAACTCCAGC
Organism: Desulfuromonadaceae bacterium; assembly: GCA_016744555.1. Classification (GTDB taxonomy): domain Bacteria; phylum Desulfobacterota; class Desulfuromonadia; order Desulfuromonadales; family Geopsychrobacteraceae; genus Desulfuromusa. Next base: position 12,763 of record JADGED010000022.1, on the reverse strand, counting down.
TAATGAAATCACCCCGATTCCTGTCATAATAATACCAAATGGTGTTGCTGTTATCATTAAGCCGAGAAAAACACCAGTGAGAGACAGCAGCACTGAAGTCATAACAATTAAGGTATGAAGTAACGAATTAAATTGGGTAATCAGTACTAACATGATTAGCAATACTGCCCCAATAAACGCTTTGGATAGAAACTGTGCTGCCTTTTGTTGTTCTTCCTGTTCGCCGGAGTAATTTATTTGATAGCCACTGGGCAATTGCATTGAAGTTAAGCGCTGCTGCACTTCTAATAGTACTTCATTACTATTGCGACCAAATGTTTCAGCCGAAACGGTTACTACCCGTTTTTGATCAATGTGTCTTATTGAACCAAAACCAGATCCCAGATGTACTGTTGCCACAGTAGATAATGGAATTGGAGATCCATCTGCAGATGGAATTAATAGGTTTTCAATGTCAGCAACTGAGGTTCGGCGGTCCGCTGGCATCCGAGCAATGATATCGTATTCATCTTCACCTTCGCGATATACACCCAGTTTAGTACCACTGATTGCCGCCTTTACCATCGCTGAAATTTCTGCAGTTGACAGTTTTAATAAGCTAGCTTTTTCGCGGTCTACATCAATTCTTATTTCTGGCTTAGCTTTAGAAAAATCATCTTTCAGGTCAACTAGGCCGGCAACATCTTTTATTTTTAGTCTTACTTCGTTAACTAATTTATCAAGCACAGCAATTTTGTCACCACTAATTTCAACACTTACCGGTGCCCCTGTTGGTGGGCCCTCTTCTTGCTTTTCAACTTTAAATTCTGCTCCGGGGATTGGAGCTATAGTTGATCTAATTCGATCTAAAACAACCCGAGAGTCTTCTTTGCGATCATCACGTTCGATAAAATCTAGCGATATTTTACTTAAGTTTGATTGAGCACTACCACCATCACCACCAGAAACACCACTTTCTGTAACTACATAACGAATATCGCTTTCGGGGATAGCAATGCTTTCAATCGCTTTAGCTAATCTGTCTGTCGTATTAACATTAGCCCCCTCGGGAGCTTTTATCTCTACAAACGCAAGGTTAGGTTCAATCTCAGGCATTAATTCAATCCCGTGCCCTAATATCGAATAGGCTGCGGCAATACCAAACAATAGGATGAATGAGGTAAATACTACTAAAATGCGGTGCTTTAAGGCGTAAACAAGGCTTTTTTCATACCAAACGATAAATTTGTTATTGGGTCTATTTTCTTGCTTAACTTTTTTACCGAGTGACATAAAGTGACCACATATAGTCGGATTGATGATCAGGGCAACAAATAGTGAAGCAGTAAGAGTTATAATTAATGTAAGGGGTAAAAACTTCATAAATTCCCCCATCAGTCCCGGCCAGAATGTCATGGGAAAAAATGCACATAAGGTTGTCGCTGTCGAACTTATAACTGGCCAACCAACTTCAGCTGCAGCAATTTTGGCGGCTTTTATATTGGAGTGCCCTTCTTGCATATGGCGGAACACATTTTCGACTATGACAATCGCATTATCTACTAGCATCCCCAAAGCTAAAATCAAGCTAAAGAGGACAACCATATTTAGCGTAATCCCCATTAGTTGTAGTACGGCAAAAGATAGGAGCATCGAAAATGGTATAGCAATGGCGACAAAAATTGAATTTCGTAAACCAAGGAACATAAAGAGAACCGCAATTACCAATATCAAACCGGTAATAATATTGTTTTCTAGCTCGGCGACCATGCGACGAATATCTTTTGATTGATTGAAGGTAACCGACAATTCGATACCGGGTGGAACCATTTCGTCTGCAGCAGCTAGTAATGCAAAAACCCGGTCTGCAACTTCTATTATATTTGCACCACTACGTTTTTTTATTGCTAAGGATACACTTTGATTACCATTTAGGCGCGCATAACTTGTACGGTCTTCAAATGAATCAACAATTTTCGCTACATCCTTAAAATAGATGACTTGGCCATTGCGTTGAGTAAGTACCAAATTGTCAATTTCATCGGGATTTGTAAATTCACCAGGAATACGCAGTAGATATTTACCTTGACCAATATCTATACTACCGCCCGGGATATTGACATTTTCTTGTTTTATTGCCTGAATAACTTCATTTAAAGAGATACGATAGGCATAGAGACGATCGGGGTCGAATTCAACCCTAATTTCCCGCTCCCTACCACCAGTAAGGACAACATCAAGAACCCCGGTTATTTCTTCTATTTTGTCTTCAAGTTTTTCACCAACAGTTTTAAGAACTGTTTCATCAACCTCACCAGAAACGGCAACCATTAAAATTGGAAACTCAGACAAGTTTATCTCGAGTACTGCGGGGTCATTTTCGAGATCATTAGGCAAATCACCTTTAGCTTGATCAACTTTGTCCCTGACCCATTGCAAGGCGTTGTCAATATTGACATCAGGGACAAACTCGATAGTAATCATCGATGACCCTTCTGCACTTACTGAACTTATTTTTTCAACATCTTTAAGCCCTTTAAGCTTTCGCTCAATCGGATAAGTGATAAGGCTTTCAATATCGTCTGGAGTAACACCTTCATAGGTGGTCACAACTAGGACATAGGGGACGGTGATATCTGGAGTTGATTCACGTGGTAAAACAATATAACTGTAAATCCCAACAATCAGAATGATCAGCATTAATGCAAATACGGTACTGCGACGATCTATAGCCGCATTAGAAATCAGCATTATTTAGTTCTCCTCAGCAATTTTGGTACCATCAACCAATAGCTGCTGACCACTAACAATAAGTTTTTGCCCAATCATTAACCCTTTTTTAATAACAATTTTTTCTCCAATTGAACTTCCAATAACTACTTTTACCTCTTTAGCTAAACCATGTTCAGCAATAAAAACAATCTTTTCACCATCACGATCTAATACTGCAAATAATGGTGCAGAAACAACTTGTTGCAGTTGTTGACGGACAAATTTGGCTCGAACTATCATTCCTGGGCGCAGTTGATTATTTCCATTATTAATAACTATTTTAGTGCGATAAGTCCGAGTGATTTCATCGGCAGAATAAGAGATATAGTCAATAGCTCCTGCTAGTGTTTTGGTTGAACTATTGTTTATTACTGCCGGAATTATATCTACTTGCTGACCAATCTGAAGATAATGAACATCTTTTTCCGGAACATCAGCAATAACTTTTAATTTATCTATTTGCACCAAGCGTACTAATGGCTTACCGGGATCAACATATTCTCCGCGATCTATATAGATTCGATCGACAATGCCACTTACCGGTACTTTGGGAAAACTTTTCGCTAATTGTAATTTGGTGGTATGCAGCGCTGCTTGAGCTGCAGTTAACGAGTTTTCCAGATCATCCAAACTTTGCTGACTAACTAAACCATCGATTTCAAGTTGCTTATAACGCTGTAATTTACGTTCTAATACAGTGACGTTTTGTTGATCGCGGTTAAGTTGACTTTTTATGGTCTCTGGATCTATTTCTAAAAGGGTATTCCCTGCCTCAACCTGAGCACCTTCTTGATAATTGATCTTTTGTACCGTTCCGGCTATTTCTGCGGCCAAAGTAAGGTCTTCCCAAGCTTCCAAGCTTGCAGGGATAGTGAAGGCTTCGGTCAAATCTTGCAAAACAACTGTTTCGGTTGCAACCGAGACAACTTTTTCTGGCCTTGTCGCAATTGCTTCTTTATCTTCGGGAGCAGAATTGCAGCCAAACAGCATCAATCCCAATAACCCTATGCTGAAGATTGATAATAATGATTTATATGTTTTCAAGGCTAAGCTCCTCTGCTTTATTCTGCAAAATTATGTTGTGACGTTTAAAAATATTACCAGTTACATATTCCATTTGTGCTAAAGCCAAATGGTAACTGGTTATTGCATTTATTCGATCAATTTTAGCGGCTATCATTTTCTGTTGAAAAACAGTAATCCTAAACGTATCTGACAGCCCTTCGTCCAAACGGCGCTGTTCTTGTTGATATGATTTCTCTGCTAACGCTTCAAACCGTTCTGCTAAATGTAATTGTTCAGTAGTGGCTAAAATATTGGTTTGTTGCTGTAAAATTTCTGTCTTAATTAATGCTAAGAGATCTTTTTGTTGATATTTAGCCTGTTTAGATTGGAGCTCTGCTTGTCGATAGCGCGACTTGGCAGCATGGTTTCCCAGTGGGAACGAAAACTCAAGACCAGCTTGCCATTGGTAACCATCGGCTTCACTCATGCTTGAAAATGAATCTGACCAATCACCAGAATATTGATCAGCTGTAGCAGTAGTGCGTTCATCTCCAGAAAGACCATTGATTCCTGCCTGCAACTTTAAGTCGAGGCGAGGTTTCAGTTGGTTATCCATATATTGTTGCTGTAACGACCTAGTTTGAACTGTGTAGTCACTGATTTTTAATTCCAAGCGAGAGCTTTGTGCAACCGCATACAATTGGTCAAACTTTGGAAGATCTATAGGACTTATTTCATATTCATAATCGACTAATAGGTAAGGTTCAAATTGTTCCGAAAGCGAATGGTTTAATTGGCGGTTTAGGTCCTGCTGTAAAATATTTTTCTCCTGAAGCGCCAAAGATAAACTTAGTTGCCGAGAAGCAAGTGCCGTTTCTGCCTCTTGTACTTCAGAAACAGGGATAACCCCTGCGGTATATTTTTTCTTGTTTGCTAAATAGAGCTCTTCTGCAAGCTCCATTGCCGTATTCCTCAATCTGACAACCTCTGCTTTAGCTCCAAGTTGCCTGATAGCCGATTCCAATTGTAGAACTAAACTTTGCACTTTAAGCAAATAAGTAAGCGCAGTTTGCTGGTGTTGATTACGAGTTATTTTAAGATTAGTAGTATTAACAGCGGTACCGAGGTCGCGTAATAACGGTTGCTTTAAATCTAGTAATAATCCACTCCGATATCGTGGATCATGGCTCATGCTGGTATCGTTATCGCTAGTCCAATCGGTACTTAGCGATAAACTAGAAGTAAGACCAGTTTTAAAGCGTTTACTTATGCCCGCTTGTCCAGAACTTGTTTTACTGTTTATGTCACCAATACTAGCCCCACTAATTACGGTAGAACGTTGATAATCTGCTCCTGCGAACAACGTACTGTCGAAAGCAGATTTTTCTATAGATATGTCTTGATAACTATTATCAACCGATACTTGCTCAACCTGCAACCCAAGGTTAGTTTCCAAACCAATGGAAATTAAGTCGGCCATAGTTTTAGGATTGTGGTTGGCGGCAAAAATAGTTGCTGGAACAAAGTAGATAAGCAATGTTGCCATAAAAAGAATTATACTTTTCATACTTGAATTCCTTTCATGACCTGATTGAATAAAATTCGCATTCCCTCTTCTGCCTCTTCAATAGTATTTATATAGCCGGTGTACCACCCAGCAAGAGCCCCTAGGTAGAGAGAGAAGAAATGGGATGAAAGGCTGAAAATGTCATCAGTTTCAATTATCTCACCTCGTTCCTGTGCTGTTTTAATAAAACCTTCGAGAATATCTAGGTAACGTTGGTCATGAATTTTAGCTTTTTCATTAATTTCTCTGGGAAAAATCATTTCCCGCAACATCTGACGTCCAAATTCACGGTTTTTAGTAACAAAATTAAATTGAGCCATAAAAAAATCAACTAGGAGGTCAAGTAAAGGTTTACCATCACATTCTTCTGATTGTAGTGGTTGAAATGCTAAATCAAGTTTTTCATCACAATAATCGATAAAAATATCGTCCTTAGTCGCAAAGTAACCATAAATAGTAGTTTTTCCAATTCCAGCTGCTTTCGCAATATCTTCAATACTGGTCCTTTCAAAACCTTTATCGGTAAATAATTTAACTGCTGCTTCCTGTATTGCATCTCGAGTTTCTTGCTTTTTTTTCTCTCTAATTCCAATCATAAGCATCTCCAAAATCAAAGTCGAATGCGTTCGAATTTATACTTTTCATAGACATAGTCAATAAAAATCGAACGGATTCGACATTATTGGGAAACAATTATTACTACTAAAAGTATTGCATCAAAATGAAGGATAGAATAACTTACATGAATAAGTTCTTAGAAAGTTCATCGCAAAAAAAATGAACTGATATGGATAGCTAGAAAGGTAAGCAATAAATGGAAGATGAATCTGAAAAGCCTACCGGTGGAGATGCTAGAAAACATTTTCGTGCACCTCTAATAATTCAAAAAGTACTTGTTGCAGGCCAACCCCCAGCTTTTTTTGGCTATAGTAAAAATATTAGTAAAAGCGGTATGTTTATCGCTACAACTAATCCTATTGAAGCTGGTGAAGAGATAACCCTTGAATTCCCCCTCCCTGCACCACTAACCGGTACTGTTCGCTGCAAATGTGAAGTAGTCTGGAAGCGTCCCAATGGTTCACATCTACCATTTGAACCTGGAATGGGAATGCGCTTTGTTGATATGCCTACCGAAGTCACTGAGCAACTTGATGAATGGATTAAGGAACAAGAATAAATCTTTAATCGCAATTAAATACACTGTATGTTTTCATCTACATACTACCCGCAAAGCTTGCGACTAATTTACTTAAGTTTGCCTTATGAACATACCTAGTCCATTTTCACACAAAAATATAAGACTATTTATCGCATTGCGGGTATTTTATAATGCACGTTTTTACTATCCAGTTTTTACCGTTTTGTTTTTGGATTACGGTTTAACTATAGAGCAATTTACCTTCCTCAACGTCATTTGGGCATTAACT
>JADGED010000022.1:0-6003 GCA_016744555.1 Desulfuromonadaceae bacterium | reverse complement strand
TCCCTTCTGGTGCACTGGCCGACCTTTTTGGGCGCAAACGACTGTTAGTGCTGACATCAATGTTAATGATCGTAGAAATGGTGATTATTGCATTTGCTCCACTTAGTAACCCGAGTTGGATTTTCCCTATATTTTTAGTTAACCGTGTCTTGAGTGGTGTTTCTGAAGCAATGGCTAGTGGAGCCGATGAAGCTTTAGCTTATGATACTTTGGTCGCAACTGGCCAACAGGAACAGTGGCAAAACGTGCTGGCAGTGCAAATAAAATGTCAGCAAATCGGTTTTATCATTGCGATGACGATTGGTGCGTTGGTTTATGACCCTCAATTGATGACCAAAGTAATGCAGTTTTGTGGTTTTACGATTGAATTAAGCCAGCAACAAACTATGCGCTTCCCGCTGTTTCTTACCCTTGGTACGGCATTAATTACCTTATTTGTCACTTTGCGTATGACTGAACCGGAAAATGGATCCACCCTCCTCGACCAAGGTTTTTTGGCGACAGCTCTCCATACCACGCGTTTAATTTACGCCAGTGCCTGCTGGATTTTGCGCACCCCATTTGCTATAGCAATCATCCTCTATGCAATGCTATTCGACCATATTATCCGCATGTATTTAACTCTAAATAGTCAGTATTATCGCTTACTCGACATACCTGAGGCACTGTTTGGTTTCATCGGCTCAGCTTTAGCTGTAGTAGGTTTTTTCATTCCACGGTTAGCCCAGTGGATGACTGATCACTATAGTGCTGTTAGCAACGTAGTTTTTATGAGTATTGCAATGTTGCTTGGCTGTTATGGGTTTTCGTTATTTATCCCCTATTATGGTGTCATACCCATGGCATTAATGTTTGCGGTATTCATGATTAATATGTATTTTGCCAGCCATTATTTGAATCAAATAACCCCATCACATATGCGTGCAACGGTTTTGAGTTTTAGAGGTTTAAGTTTTAATCTAGCTTATGCTTTTATCGGGATGGGATATACTTTAGTCTATGCATCATACAAAAAAAATGTTGCTACCGGTCTTAGCCCTGAAGTGAGTGAGCAAATAACCTTTATAGCAACCAGCCAACAATTTATTTGGTACTTTGTGGTGACTTTATTGTTAGTGACCTTGATTAGTTTATGTTTCAATTACATTGCTAAAAATAAAACTGTATAGATTTTTATTGGCAAATTAATACCCATATTTGCTGGTTAATTAACCGAATAATTAATTTCACCAGTAACTGCAGGCGAAGATTTACCAATAACAAAGACCTCGGCCTTTGTTTTAAATTCTCCCTTAGTTAAAGGCCAATTAAAGGTTAAGTTTTTACCTTTTCCAACTAACTTATCATTTACGTACCATCTTACTTCCTTAACTTTATCTATTTTAGTAAGGGCAAACTGAAAATATTCATACTGATCAGGGATTCTAGGATCCATAGCTAACATCAATCCATTACTTGGTTTTCTAATTCTCAACTCAGTTTCTATTGATTCTAACTCTTGCGGCACAGTTCCTTGAATAAACAACTCATCACGAGCTTCGCAGGTAGTATCGGCTAATAATCCAGACTCGATACAAACCTGTTGCTTTACTAAGTTATCACTTAAATATAATGGTCTGACTTCTCTATGTTTATTAAGTTCGTTAAAAATTGAACGCAGCGCTAAAGCTGCTCCGGAAGAGCCGGTGATTTTATCCATTGCAGCATAATCTAGGTTGCCTACCCAAATACCCACAGTGTATTTGTCGTTGAAACCAACTGCCCATGCATCACGATAATTGCTTGATGTTCCGGTTTTAACCGCAGTTTGGTGTGGGAAATTCAATACTGAGTCCCAACCAAATTCTTTTTCTCGTGCTCCAGGATCAGATATAATATCGGCAATTAAACTAGCAATATCCTCTGAAATTATCCGATAGTTTTTATTGTTTCTATGTTCTCCTTCGAGAATAGATAATGATTTAAAGTCACCCATTCTCGCTAAAACTGTGTACGCCTGAACTAGTTCAAATAGTTCTATTTCACCGTTGCCCAAAGCAATACCGTCACCATAAACATTGGGATGACCAGAGAGGCTTTCTATCCCAAGGTCATATAGAAAACTTAAAAAAACCGCTGGTTTAACATGCTGAATTGCTTTTATGGCTGGAATGTTTAATGAATTGCCAAGTGCTTCACGTAAAGAAATTTTGCCATAATGTTCACGACTGTAATTATTGTAGGTGTGCATACCAAGCCCGACACTTTCTTCCAATGGCGAATCGTCTACCATTGTTGCAGCAGTCCAACCTGTTTCAATTGCTTTGGCATAAAGAAGTGGCTTTAGGGTCGATCCCGGTTGTCGACGTGTAATAATTGCGTCAATTTTATTAAACTTTTTACCCTGCTGACCGGCAAAACCAATAACCCAAGCAATAATTTCGTTGGTAGTGTGATCTACTACTAATACTGCTCCATTATTGACTTGCTGTGCTTTTAAACTATTTAACCTAGCATCTAGTATTTTTTGTAATTTGCTCTGAAATTCTAAATCTATGGTTGTGGTAATTGCTGCGCTAGATTGAGGTAGGTCGCTAATATTTGCATCGGCATAACGGATGAAATGAGACATGTCTTGTTGTGGCCAAGTTTTACGCAACGTTAACGGTTGCGATGTAATTTGTCCCATTGTTTTTGCTTCAATATTGAGGCGATATATCAGGTTGGTAATTGAGCGATCTAGCGTTGCTAGTTGTTTCTCTGGATCAAGCCATTTAGGCGATCGTACTAAAACCGCAAGTGCAAGCATCTCCTTATGGTTCAATGTCGAGAGGTCGCGATCAAAGTAGAAGTTAGCCGCCTGAACTATGCCACGGCGTTTTGCTTTGTAAGGGACTTGATTGAGATAAAATTCAAAGATTTCAAGTTTAGAAAACTTTGCCTCTAGGGCATTCGCCTCAAAGCCTTCTAACCACCTGGACCAAAATGTCCTGTTACGGGGGTGGAGCATTCTAACTACTTGTTCAGTTATTGTACTGGCGCCACGGACAATTCTTCCAGCTTGAAGGTTTTGCCGTAGTGCATTTAATCTAGCTAACCAATCAATCCCCGTATGGGAAAAGAAGTTTTTATCTTCTGAAAGGATGAATGCATTACGCAAAAAATCTGGAACATCGTGCAGTTCCACAATGTCATAAATGTTCCATTGATTTTCGTAGGTCGTATTTATTCGTTTGCCATAGCGATCTAAGTACGAGTTTTTTTTTGTAATCGCTATATGATCACGTAGATCATCAGGAAAAGGTTCTATCGAGACTACGGTAACTATAGCAAGCACCATTAACGCAAGGCTAAACAATGATAAAATGGTGGTTTTGCTAATCAAAAAATTTAATCTCACTCTGTGACCATCAGGGTTACAGGTAAGCCTTTGCCATAAACATCGGCATCGTACATCTCTTCAACCGCTACTGCCGGCACTGCAAACTCTCCCGCAGCTATCGCTTGAGCGCTGTACGATAAACGATAGTTTCCAGCAGGTAAATAATCGGCATAATAGCGTACCGCGTCATGCTTTAACTCTTTATGATAAAAACTCCAGAAAAAACGGCCATAGTAAGACCAGTCTGAAAAGTTATAAAACCATGACCCTTCTGCCGCTTTATAACTACCTTTTTCAGCGTCAACTGATGATGCCGTTGCAAGATCTGTATTTATAGGTTCTAAACCACCAGGCACAGTATCATCGACAACGACAAAATGGCGGGCAGTAGGTAATGATATAAATAAATCAACCTTTACTAGTTCGCCTCGCTTTATCACCATAGGACTTTTTAACAGGGTAAACTTACCATCACGTTCAACCGAATATTCACGCTGGATTTCAAACCCAGAATTTATTCTACTGCTATTTTCTTCTTTTAAATCGTAGGCAATTCTGGTCGAATAATAGAAGCGCCCTGCCCCACTTTTACTGATTTTAATTTTTGCTTGTTGTCCGGGGTCTTTCTCATTTAACTGGCGCATAAGTGGCTTAGGTGCATCAGTTTTCGAGGTAAAAACGGCATTACCAAGCTTTTTGCCGGCAAAACTTACCGCAATATCCATGTTCGGTTCAGTGTTTTCGTAGATAGCAGCATAATCCATTAAAGCATTCATGCAATAGAGGTTCTCCTGAGTATTTTCCCAGTGATCTCTATCTCCCCTACTTTGCGTGATGCTACGAACTAATTTAAATGGGATATCGTCGATGGATTCACTTTGCATCAAGTTGGTTTGCACATCCAACAAACTCGAAAGTACAGCACAATTAGACCTTAATGGTGTTGATAAAATGTATTTGTAGCTATCGTCCCAAGGTTCATTGAATTGAAACTTACCCCCTGACTGATCTGCATGCCCGAGAATTGAATCTAGAGTCGTAATAATTGTACTTTCTGCAACAGCAGCTGTTTTAATTGCGGCAGTGAGGAAGTGGGCTTTACCAAAAAGATCCATTTCTGGCATGTGTAATTCATACCGCTGGACATCACTTGCAGTTATTTTTCCAGTATCAGCTAACGCTGCTAAAGCAACTGCGCGTACTGATGAAGCCATCCCTTTACTGTAAAAAGTAGGAAATTCATCCCGGCGTAAAAGCTTCAACAAATAGTTGTGTAGTTGCTCTTCAACAGCTGCTGGTATTTTATAACCACTGCTATTTAACCAGTTAAATGCCATAGCTGTGTAAGCAGACAGGTAAGGACTAACATAATTATTTTGTGGCACCCAGTACGCCATGCCACCATTTGGAGCTTGGAAATTTGCTGCAGCCAGTAAGGTTTTAGAAATATCGTCTTGTGGATTGTCCCATTTAATATTTTTAGCTAAATACTCCCGCAGTTGCAGGTATGAATTAGCACTTACCGCTTTAGTAAGGCGTTGTTCCCAACAAAGGTGGGGATAATTTTTTAAGTAGTTAAAGGCACCATCAAGGTTGCCAATAACAGATGGAGAAACTATTGCACCAACATAACCGACATCATTATGAATACCTGCCGGTATTTTTACCGTTTCACTGACTATTGCAGCGGTTGTAGTTCCATAATTAGCTGCAGTTTCAAGGGATCGGTATTTTTGTACTGGTACCTTATGTTCTACGGCATCACCATCAAAATCATCACCTGCGGCAGCAACAAATTTTAATGTTCCATCCCCTTTAGTGGCTATTGGCAGCCAAATATTTTTACGTTCAAATGGTGCCAGTGGTAAATTATATTCAAATGCATTATCAGTTGTATCGGTAATTGGACCAGCAACAGCAACATTAATATTAAGTGTTCTGGGTTGGTCGGTCCTATTTTTAACGTTAAAACCGGCCTTAAAGTTGTCCCCTTCAATTACTTGATTAGGCATCACTGGGCGAATCTCAGTGGGACGATTAACTTTAAAATTAACATCACCAAGTCCCATACGATCATTTGGGGTTACAGCAAAGGCTAAAATCCGCCAGCCAGTTAAGTTGTCTGGAACTTCAAACTCTATTTCGGCTTTACCATTACTGTCTGGAGTTATCGATGGATTCCAATAACTAACAAACTTAAACATGTTTCTAAGTTTTGAATAAGAGGCGCCACCGCCACCGGGGTTGGCCCCTTTCTTTTCAAACTTTTGCCTACCTACAAGTCTGCTGATTAGGCTGTAATTATAGACATCAAGAGAATCGAGTCGATTAAAACCTGCATAGGGGTCATAATAATTATCCCCACTATGGTTAAGGGCTAATACCGATTCATCTACAACAGCAATGGCTATTTCATACGGCTCCTGCTGGTGATCGTTATTCTGACCAATCTGGACCGTAGCTTTAACCGTTTCACGTGGCTTATATACATCTTTTGCGGTTGTTACTTTGATGGGAATGGTTTTATACGGATCAACAACTTTTGCTTGTACGTATCCCATTCGGTAACCAGGTTTGCCAAGATCAACTTTGCCTGGGCCAAGAGGTTTTGCGACTCTGGGAGAGACAACTACAACAGAAAA
>JADGED010000229.1 GCA_016744555.1 Desulfuromonadaceae bacterium | reverse complement strand
GCCAATCCCCTGAAAATGCAGCTAGAAATTAGGTGCTGCTCCCAACATCTTTAATCAAACTATTTAAGCTCTACGAACTGACCATCAGTAACGGTGTAAACAGAGAAGCCAACACCTTCAGCATCACCTTTAGCGTCAAATTTGATTTTACCTACAGGTGTCTCAACATATTCTGTCCGAAGAGCCTTAGTAACAGCATCATAATCAGTGGAACCAGCTTTTTCAATTGCATTCAACAATGCTAAAGCAGCAGCATAACCTTCTTGAAAGAAAGTTCCTGGCTCAGCACCATACTCTGCTTTAAACTCAGCCGTAGCGGCAGCATTTAGTGGCAAGCTAGAAAGATCTTTAGGACCAGTCACGTAAGAGCCATTTGCAGCTTCACCAGCAACCTTTAGAAAACTGTCATCCTTAACGCCATCATCGGAGATAAAAAGGACTTTAAGACGCTTACGCTTCATCTGGCTTACCAATTTAGATGCCTCAGGGTGATAACCACCAAAAACTAAAGCCTCAGCTTTATTCCGTCTAACTTTTTGCACAATAGAAGAATAATCCATTGCTCCAGGAGTCACCCCTTCAAACAAAACAACTTCAGCTTTACCTGACTCATCAAGGTATTTCTTGGCAAAATCTGCAAAACCTTTACCGTAATCACCCTTATCATGTAAAACAGCAACTTTTTTAACACCTAACTTATTAATTGCAAAATCCACAGCCATTTTTGCCTGCATATCATCAGAAGCAATTGTGCGGAAAAAGTTTGGATAATCACCACTTTGAGTCAATGGAGGATTGGTGGCAGATGGTGACATAACAGGAATTTTAGCATCCTTATAAATACCCAGTGCTGCCTTAGTTGCGCCTGAACAAATGTGCCCGAGAACAACATCAGCACCATCAGTGACTAATTTGGTTGCGGTATTCGTAGCTATTGCAGGGTTACACTGGTCATCCTGAATTAACAGTTCGACCTGCTTGCCTAGCACTCCACCATTAGCATTAATTTGCTTAACAACTAACTGGGCAGCCTTCATGGCAGGAATACCATATGGAGCCAAGTCACCACTGTGAGGTCCTGCGACACCAAGCTTAATGGTGTCTGCTGCAAAACCAACAATAGTCATACTCAAAACGAGGGCTACAGTTGAAATTAGTACAATTATTTTTTTCATCTACATTTCTCCTAAAACTTATAAGGTTAGAATAATAACAATGTTCTGTTTTCTACATATAATTCAATCAACCTAAGTGGTCAAGAACAAACCTCAAAATTAAAAACACAGTGCAGACAATACAAATAAAACAAAAAAAATTAGCCACTATTGGCTATTTTTAGCCGCTATTTCATTACTCAGCGTCAAACCGTTTTTTCATTTCCTCAATCATTGGCAAGACCTTTGACTGCCCAGCAACCAACCGAGCAAGACGCTGAAGCTCAGCATAAAAGTTATCCATATCTCTTTTACTTAAATCAATTCCCACAGGAGTAAACGCTTTTTCAACCTGCGTAACACCAAACTTGCCAATATGATTTCCAGCAATAGTTTTAAAAATACCAAAGATATGCTGCCTATCATGACTAAGCTGTTGCTCTTTAGCTTTCACGACCACTGCTTCACGTTGCTGCTTATCCTGTAGAAAGCCCTTTCTTGTTCGCTGCCAAATAGGGCCAAGATCAGCAGAGCGCATCAGGTCCGCAAGAACAATCTCGTCGGTACTGCGGATTTCGAGCATATCAAACTTGGCACCCGGCAAAAGTGCTACTGAAGTTGTAATGTCAGCACTTTGCACCATCTCCATTGCCCCTTCGTGAACAAACCCAAGGGGATAACCTTGATCATAAAAAACCAAAGCTGTATTTTTCAATGTATATACGCGCAAGCAAACAGTTAAACTTTCATCTTTAATACGATCTAGCTGTTTTTGTACGTCTAATTCGTTTAAATCCTTACCATGCTGCAAATAACGGCCATGTAAAAGAGCATGAACGCTAAGGACCAAATCAGCAGACAACTTATAGATATTTAAAATAGCATGCCCAGATATTGAAACTTCAAAGATTTTGGCAATCGCATCATAAGCAATCAAGCGCTTTGATTCGTCACTATCAACATAAATTGAACTTATCAGTTGCCCTTCACGAAACAGAATAATTCCGGTCGCTTTTGCGGTATCAAAACGTAAATAGCCCGTAAATGTGCCACCACGTAATTTTTCCATTGCCTCTGGAAGATTTATACGTGCTGGGTTTACCTTCTGCCTAACGGGATTTCCACGCGGCAAAAAAATCATAATTACAAACTCCCTATTTTCCTATATTTGTATTTGTTCCCATTTTGTATATAACTCATTCAATTTTTCTTTCAAACTAACATGATCGCTACTCACTTGTCTCCACTGATCCTGATCTTGATAAGTTTCTGGATCTGCCATCAGTTTCTCTAAGGTTTTCATTTGGTCTTCAAACTCTTCAATCTTACTTTCTAGCTTGGCCAATTCACGTTGCTGTTTTTGCTCTCGGCGTTGCTGCTCTTTACGATTAGCATGTGCATCTATTCTTGCTTGCTTATCGTTCTCTGGTTCTCCTGCCCTTACCGATTCGGTCGCTTGTTCAACTCTATCGACACTGTGACTGGAATCTCCCAATGATTCTTTGGCACGCAAAAAATCTTCATAATTGCCAAGATACGACTCAATTTTTCCGCCTCCCACCTCCAACACTCTTGAAGCTAAAGCATCGACAAAATAACGGTCGTGGGATACAAATATTATAGTCCCTTGATATTTTTTCAGCGCATCCAATAAGATTTGCTTAGACTGTAAATCAAGGTGGTTAGTCGGCTCATCTAACAATAAGAGATTAGCGGGGCGCAATAACAGCTTGGCTAATGCTAAACGATTACGTTCACCACCAGATAGAACCTTTACAGATTTTTCTATATCATCACCAGAAAACAAAAAGGAACCAAGGATATTGCGCAATTTAGGCACCATAGCTACCGGTGAATCAGCCATTATTTCACCATAAACATCACGGCTTGCATTTAGCTCGTCTGCTTGATTTTGGGCAAAGTAAGCCTGCAGCAAGTTATGCCCCTCTTGACGTTCTCCGGCCACAGGCACTTCTACCCCAGCAAGTAAACGCATCAAGGTAGACTTGCCAGCGCCATTCGGCCCCACCAGCGCCAACCGCTCCCCTTGCT
>JADGED010000228.1 GCA_016744555.1 Desulfuromonadaceae bacterium | reverse complement strand
ACTCTTAACTGTGCTGTGGAGTACACAAGGGATTGCTGCAACCACAGTTGCATCACCGGAAGCCTGCTTAGAGTGCCATGACGATGTCACTGAAGCGGAAGACTTTGCTGCTTCAGTGCATGGTGCAAATGGCTGTGTCGCCTGTCATATCGAACTTGTCGATATTGATGCTCACATGGAAGGTGACTTGATGCCGGAAGCGGTTGATTGTTCACGTTGCCATAAGCAGGAATTTAAAGAGTATTTAGATAGTGCTCACCGTTTTGATCATCCTAATATCGATATAAATTGTACCTCTTGTCACAATTCAATTCATGATGCAACCGCATGGAATGGTGATAAGAAGCGAGCAAATGCAGTTTGCGAAAGCTGTCACAGTGCTTCTGCTGATGAATACCATATTTCGATTCACTCTAAAGGTGTCGCAGCAGGCAACGTAGATTCTGCTGCTTGTGTCGATTGTCACGGCTTGCACTCAATTTCATCAGTTAAAAAGATGAACGTTTACGATCGTGCTGCTTTTAAAACTAAGCCATGTATGACCTGTCATGCTGATGAAGAGATGATGCACCGGAATGAAATTCTTCCTGTTGCTGTAGAAACTTATCTCCAGAGCTACCACGGCAAGCATTTTAATCTTGGATATCCTGAAAAAGTTGCTGGCTGTGCTGATTGTCACACCGCTCACCAAGTCCTACCCAACGAAGACCCAGCTTCAAGCTTAAGTGAAGAAAACTTAGTTGTTGCTTGTGCTGAGTGTCATCAAAATGCAACGACTATGTTTGTAAAGTTTTACGCTCATGGTGATATGACCGATAGCGAAAACTATCCAATTTTATTTTATACCTACATTGCCATGAGTGGCTTGTTGGTTGGTACTTTTGGTGTCTTCTGGTTACATTCACTCCTGTGGATGTTCCGTGGCTTTATTGAGAACAATGAAAAGAAAAAAGCTTTAGCGGCCGGTGCCCATCTTCACCACATTGAAAACCCACATAAAGTTTATCGTCGCTTTACCAAAGTACATATCTTTATGCACTTGTTGGTTATCACGAGCTTCTTGTTGCTATCCCTTACCGGATTGCCACTGAAGTTCTCTGACCAAGCGTGGTCATTAGTGCTGATGGATTTCCTCGGTGGTGCGACTAATGCTGCAGCATTGCACCGTGTAGGTGCCGGAATTACCTTTGTTTACTTTGGTATGGCTTTGTTCATGAGCGCCAAGTTCTTATTTTACAAATTGCAGTATCCTGCAGAATTCTTCCAACGTCTGTTTGGACCAGAGTCTCTGTGCCCTAACCTGCGTGATATCAGTGATGTAACCGC
Source organism: Desulfuromonadaceae bacterium (assembly GCA_016744555.1). Classification (GTDB taxonomy): domain Bacteria; phylum Desulfobacterota; class Desulfuromonadia; order Desulfuromonadales; family Geopsychrobacteraceae; genus Desulfuromusa. The sequence goes on along the minus strand of JADGED010000228.1, from coordinate 1,880 downwards.
AATGGTACGTTGGTTCTTATTCCTTGGACCAAAGCCAACCTTTGAGCGTTGGACCTACTGGGAAAAATTTGATTTCATCGCCGTCTTTTGGGGTATGTTTGCCATCGGTGGATCCGGTTTAATGTTGTGGTTCCCTGAATTCTTCGGTGCTGCACTTCCGGGTTGGGTCTTTAATGTTGCGACCATTATCCACTCAGATGAGGCACTATTGGCAACTGGCTTTATCTTTACTGTCCACTTCTTTAATACTCATGGTCGACCAGAGAAGTTCCCTATGGACTTCGTTGTCTTCAACGGTGAACTACCGAAGGAAGAGTTTGTTGAAGAGCGTGGAGACCAATGGAAACGCTACCAAGAAGAAGGTGTTTTAGAGCAGTATGAGATGGAAAAGACTAGTGGTGCTCTCTACGACTTTATTTTTAAAGGATTCGGTTTTACCGCTGTGCTGATAGGGGTGGCATTAACTCTGCTGATGATTTATGCTTTCGTCTTCGGCGGCCACCACTTCTAATATTTGTCACTTACTTTACATAAGTAAGCAAGGGGCTGCCATTTGGTAGCCCCTTTTTTTAATTGGATCGTATATGAAATTTAAAGATTTAGTTTGGCCATTAATAGCATTTACCTCTTATATCCTCGGTGGAATTCTTACCTTCGGCGGTGCCGGTCTAATTATGTTCATGAAAGGTAAGGATCTTTGGGGATGGGGAGAAGGTCATACTTTTGGTTATCTGTTTGTCAGTTTAGGATTGTTGTTATCTATCCTTGGTGTCCTTATTATGCGAATTTTACGTAATCGGATATAATTATTACTGGAGGCGAATATGGGTGAAATAAAAGATAAGTTTTGGCTAGATGGTGAAAAAGCAGTGCTTGTGGTCATAGATGTGCAGGAAAAATTGACTCCAGCAATGAATCAAGAACTGTATAAACAATTGGTGTTGCATACCAACTTGTTGACTTCTGGGTTTAAGGCCCTAAATTTGCCTATTATTGCTACTGAGCAGTATCCAAAGGGGTTGGGCCACACATCTGCGGATATCGTTGGTGCTACGGATAAATGTTGTATCGAAAAAACAGCGTTTAGTTGTTGTGGAGAAGAGACGTTTGTGGCGGCTCTGGAAAAAACAGGTGCGAAGCAAGTTGTTATCGTCGGCATGGAAAGTCATGTTTGTGTTTTTCAGACTGTAATTGATCTGTTGGATAAAGGTTATCAGGTCCATTTGGTCAAGGATGCTATTAGTTCACGCTTTAAAAGTGATTATGAAAATGCAATCAGCAATGCTGCACAAGCTGGTGCCGTAATTACTACCACTGAAATGGCTTTGTTCCAATTGGTCAAAGGTGCAGGTACCGATAGTTTTAAGGTGATTTCTAAATTGGTACGTCAGCGTACGCCGTGATGGTAGAGCTTACAGCAGAGCAATTGCAAGACCTGCACGACAGATTAGTTGTTTTGCAAAATGAACTAGCATGTTTGCTGGCCGATTCATCGGCCAGCAGTCAACCGGTCGCACTTGATGCACCAATTGGACGTCTTTCGAGGATGGACGCCATGCAGCAACAAGCTATGGCTAAAGCCAATCGTGCTGGTCATCAACAGCGTTTAGCTCAAGTAGAGTCAGCATTACAAATGCTTAAACAAGAGCGCTATGGGGAATGCCGCCGGTGTGAAGAACTTATTGGTTACCCGCGCCTTAAAGCCCGTCCAGAAACCCCATTTTGTCTCGATTGCCAGCAACAGAACGAAAAATCGTAGACTTAATGCCAATATGCACTCCACCATGTACTAACTATAATCACGGCAGAGGTAATTGCTAGAATTATATTTGATTGTCGCGGAAGCTTATCGATAACCGGTGCAGCAGCAAACCCTAAGC
>JADGED010000227.1 GCA_016744555.1 Desulfuromonadaceae bacterium | reverse complement strand
GTTAGGGTTTGATCTCCTTCAGCTTAAAGAGCTCTATCCTCGTGTTGGAGAAATACCATTTAGTTCTGAACGTCAAGCGATGACGACCTTGCATCGTACCCCAGAGGGTGAAATTCTCCTATTGTGTAAAGGGAGTTTCGAGGCAATTGCTGAACGTTGTAGACCATTTGCTAGTGATCTGGCTAGCAAACGTATTGCCGCTATGGCTAGCGATGGTTTGCGCAACCTAGCGTTTGCTTGGCAAAAAATAAAACAAATGCCGGTTAGCTTTGTGGCTGAAGAACTTGAAACCGACCTTACTTTTATCGGCCTCAGCGGCGCTCTTGACCCTCCCCGTGCAGAATCTGCGGCAGCGGTAGCGCAATGTCGCCAAGCAGGGATTACGCCAGTAATGATTACTGGTGACCATCCGTTGACCGCTGTGCGCATTGCTGCTCGGATTGGTCTGGTCTCTTCGGCAGATGCACGCGTTATCAGCGGGGCAGAATTGGCGACTTTAAGTCACGATGAACTAGTTGAACTGGCGGGTGAGGTCAGAGTTTACGCCCGGATTGCACCAGAACAAAAGTTGCAGATTGTTGCCGCCTTACAAGAGCGAGGGGAATCTGTAGCAATGACTGGCGATGGAGTTAATGATGCGCCAGCATTGAAACGGGCAGAAATCGGCATTGCCATGGGTATTACCGGTACTGATGTTGCTAAAGAAGCTGCGGAGATGGTGCTGTTAGACGATAATTTTTCCACAATTGTCACCGCTGTGCGTGAAGGGCGGGTGGTGTACGCCAACATCCGCAAGTTTTTTAAATACACTCTTGCTAGTAATGCTGGCGAAGTTTTAACTATCTTTCTGGCACCATTCCTAGGGCTTCCGTTGCCGTTGCTGCCCTTGCATATCCTGTGGATTAATTTATTAACCGATGGTGCCCCCGGTTTGGCCTTAGCGGTGGAGCCGCCGGAAAAAGGAATTATGCAACAGGCACCAGTCCCTCCAGGAGAAAGTTTATTTGCCCGCGGCTTATGGCAGCAAATTTTGTGGATAGGGCTATTAATGGCTTGTTGCTGTCTGCTGACTCAAAAAATTGCCATTGCTGTAGGCTGGCATTGGCAAACTATGGTTTTTACTGTCCTTTGCTGTAGCCAATTATTTAATTCGCTGGCAATTCGCTCTGAAATTGAATCGGTCTTCAGCCAAGGACTGACATCGAATCAACCTTTATTGGTAACCGTACTGGTCAGTATTGCAGTTCAGCTAGGAATCATATATGTTCCCCTTTTGCAAACTCTATTTCATACACAGGCTCTAGGTGTGCTAGAATTACTGTTTTGTTTAATAGTGTCGTCGCTGGTGTTCTTAGCCGTAGAGCTAGAAAAAAAGCTCTTACGCAACAAATGGCTAAAATATAGATAAGGATAAATACGATGGACGTGGAACAATTTACCCCCGGGCAGGAAATTAATGGATTTCAGGTTGATCGGATTGATGAATTGCCTGCGATTAATGCGGTTATGATTCGGTTGCAGCATAAAGTTACCGGTGCTCGGTTTATGCATCTGCAACGCGATGATGACAATCATTTATTTGCAGTTGGATTTCGTACTCCACCAGATGATTCAACTGGGGTTGCCCATATCCTCGAACATACTGCCTTGTGTGGTTCCGAGCATTTTCCGGTGCGGGATCCATTCTTCTCGATGCTCAAGCGTAGTTTGAATAGTTTTATGAATGCCATGACCGCTAGTGATTGGACCCTCTATCCGTTTTCGAGTATGAACCGGAAAGATTTTCATAATCTTCTTGATATCTATCTTGATGCTGCCTTTTTCCCACGTTTGACCGAGCGCGACTTTAGTCAAGAAGGGCACCGGCTTGAGTTTGCTGAAGGTGATAATCCCGATTCTCCACTTGAGTATAAAGGGGTCGTTTACAATGAGATGAAGGGGGCCATGTCAGACCCGTCGTCATTGTTGAGTCAGCGTTTGGCTAAACATCTCTACCCCACAACTACATATCGTCACAATTCTGGTGGAGAGCCAGAGGGTATTCCGACACTTAGTTGGCAGGAACTGAGAGATTTTCACGCTCGTTACTACCATCCTAGTAACTCTTGGTTCTTCAGCTCCGGCAACCTCGATTTAGCCGAACTGTTGACTATAGTAGAAGATCGAGTGTTGCGGAAGTTTGAACGCTTAGAGGCCGACACCGCCGTTCCGGTTGAGCAGCGGATTGATGCGCCATTGCAAGTGACCGAAAAATACCCCCTTGATGCAGGTGAACCGGTAGAAAAGCGCTCGTTGGTTGAAGTAGCATGGCTGGATGGCGATATTAACAACAGCTTTGATCGCTTGGCCATGTCATTGTTATCAGCGTTGCTTTTAGGCAACCCCGCTGCACCGTTGTACAAGGCACTCCTTGATTCTGGCCTTGGGGCGAACTTGACCCCAGGTACCGGTTATCACGACGACAACCGCACTACCTATTTTGCCGCTGGATTGCAAGGGAGTGACCCAGATAACTGTGCCGCTATTGAAAAACTTATCCTCGAGACTCTGGAGCAAGTGGCGACAACGGGTTTCTCTCGAGAGCGTATTGATGCCGCTATCCACCGTCTTGAATTTTCCAATCGTGAGGTAACTGGTGACAGTTATCCATACTCGTTGCTGTTGTTGATGCGTCTCATTGGACCATGGATCCATGGTGGCGATCCATTGGCGGCGCTTGACTTTGAAGAGAATCTGCAGCAATTACAGCAAAAACTTGACAGCGAACCGTTTTTTGAAAACCTAATTCGCGAGCGTCTGCTCAATAATCAGCACCGTGTAACATTGCTGTTAGAGCCAGACTTAGAGCTTGGGCCTCAACAAGAGGCGGCTGTTCAAGCAGAGCTGGATAAAATTAAGCAGCAACTTAGTAGTGCTGAAACCGAGCAATTGGTTGCAAGTGCGCAAGAGTTGCAATCATCACAGGAGGCGGAAGAGGATCTCTCTTGTCTGCCAACCCTCGAATTAAGTGATATCTTGCCGACAGAAGCGGCAGTGCCGTTTGTAAAACAGTTGGGTGAAAATGTAAGTGAATTTAGGTTCGCCCAGCCTACTAACGGTATCGGTGTTGTTGCCCTTAATTTTAGCCTATCTGGGTTGACAGAAGAGCAATTAAAGTATCTACCAGTTTTTGGCAGCTTGCTGACCCAGGTTGGTGCTGGTGAGCGTGATTACTTGCAAATGGCTGAAGCGAAGGAAGCGGTTACCGG
>JADGED010000226.1 GCA_016744555.1 Desulfuromonadaceae bacterium | reverse complement strand
CTTGTAGGCTGTACCAACCAACACCACAGGCTAGGTCTAAGAAAGATGATTCTGGTTGTAAATCAAGCAGTGAAAACACTTGCTTAGTATCGACTAAATCAAAACTGCTTTTTCCGGCAGCAACTGGCTTATTATTCATTACCTACACCTTCTTTATAAAAATATGCGTATACACAAAATTGTAATGACCATTAGGCTACGATTTTCCTTCGTCACTCAAAGCAATGGCGACTTAAGTAGTTAACACTAAAAGTTAAATCAGCCATGTCCTTTTGATGTAATTATCTTATAAATTTAGATATGCAACAGCTAATTATGCGATCTAAGCCCGCCTGTTCAGACTTATTGGTTCTCTGGAGCTTTAAACACCAATATCTTCGTTCCACAATTTAGGCTCATTTTTGATAAATTCTTGCATGAGCTGATAACATTCAGAACTATCTACAACGACAACTTCAACGCCGCGAGACCTTACATAGTCCTCCGGTCCGCCAAAAGTACGATTCTCGCCAATTACAACCTTTGGAATTCCATAGAGTAACACGGCACCACTACACATATCACAGGGGGACAAGGTTGAGTACAACGTTGCTCGGCGATAATCGGAGGCCTTAATTCGCCCAGCATTTTCTAAACAATCCATTTCTGCGTGTAATATGGCACTCCCTTTTTGTACTCGTTGATTGTGACCACGGCCAACAATTTTGTTATCAATAACAAGAACTGAACCAATAGGTATACCACCAGCAGCCAACCCTTTTTTTGCTTCTTCCATTGCCGCTTCTAAAAACTTATCCATAATTGATGTCCATACGTTTTATGTGGTTGATGCTAGTGCTGGCCCCCTCAAACAAGATACCCTACACTATGGGATTCGATACTAAACAGCACAATTTTTATTGTGGTATCGACCTGCATGCCGATGCCACGTATGTCTGTATTCTTAATTACGTTCTAAATTTGCCAGCGGTAACGCGACAATTAATTTTACCGGTTGGGCTACCTTCCCAAGTAAAAAACTATGGCACCAGCTACTCAGGCAAAGTGTAATTCAATAGCGAAAAAGTTAAATACAAGGCCCCGTAAAATACTGATTATTCAAAGTCCAGAAGAGGCATTCAATGCTCACCTATAATTGTCACATTTCAAACCTGAAGTCAGGAAGCTTTTCACATGCCACTTAATACTTCTGAAAGTGAGTCTCCACAACAAACTAAAATGAAACTATTGTCTTTCAAATGTTCTACGACTCCCCATTGATTGAAGGAGTGATCGTAGGCTATTAAATAACCAATTATATTGTTTTTATTTTCTTGCATGACTATCCACATGTCTCTCGGTGGATTTTTGCAGTCGTCTGGTTCTACGAGGGCTGAATATGGTTCAACAGCAAATGAATGGACGTTTTCTTGAGTTATTCCATGAAAATTTGAGAATACTTCTCTTTTTAAAAGTTCGTTTTCAAAAATATTTTTGATTTCTTCACAGTCCATTCAACTCTTTCCTGCTAACGTTCAAATTAAGGGGTGAGCGACGTTTTTCACAACTCCCGCTTGTACACAGTGTTAGGCTATAGCTTATCATTAGTACGCGGAACATAGTTTATAATAGAGGCCGGACAGATATTTAATAAAATCATCCTAGTTGGATGCCAAAATGCTGAAAGTAAAAGCAAAGCAGAGCCGACAATAGTACCTATTATTGCAAAGCCATAATCTATGGATCCGAACGTCTCCAAATAATTGGACAGCGCATATAACACATAAGCTAGTGATGAAACCATAAACGCACGTCTATCAATTATTATGGAAATTACTGTCATGACTAAATACAGTGCCAGTACTATTAATACTCCAGATAAAGACTCAGTTCCGGTTAGGATGCCAAGGTTTAAAAAGACTGGATGGACAATAAGTGGGGCAGAGACTAAATGGAGCCAAAAGGCGACATCAGAATGATGCGATGTTCTAGTTCGGTCGGATATATCCCAGTACATTGCGTACATAAAAGCAAATAATCCACTGATAAAAACCATAGTTGATACTGATTTTTCTAAACCTGGAGCAATAGTTACCGCGGACAAAACAATAAAGGCGATTACGGCTCCACCACATACGGAGATAGTGATTGGCACCTTGAAACGTTGCCAGTGAATAAATGTAGCTACTGCTGATAACGCCGACGAGATTATAAATCCAGAGTCACCTAATGTTTGAAATAGGTTAAGCCCTGTTGCAAAAACTCCACCGACAAAAGATAAAAGTAAAATAATTGCTGGTAGGGCCATTTTTCTTTTAAGCACGAAAAACTCTGCTAATCCCCAAGATAATACAGGTAATGTAAGTACTGCTGCCGTTTCATTAAAAGGCCGCAACATCCAAGTAGATGATACAAGCAATAGTAAGCAAGCAATAACTACATATATATCATTGAAGCCAGATATAAGCTTAAAGTTCTCTTCATCTACAGCAGGAGTATTTTTAAATGATGATATTTGATTACGAAAATTAGCAACCGCATCTTGTGTAAAAATGCCATTTTCTACAGCTGTATCTAACTCTTCATCTGTATACATTACTTTTCCTTAAGAACCTAACGGTTGCTGATAAACGGCAGCGATGCGAAGCTTTAGGTACCACCGCAATTTAGGTTTGTTTTTCGATTTAGCACAGCCATATTTTCCGTCCGTTGGATCGCATTGCTAGTCCTTTATGATTTCAACGTCTGGCAGATTATTTGCTACCTCTTGATAAGTTTTTGATTGGTTAAGAACTGAAACAACTTCGGATAATGGTTCTGTCCATATTTCACGAAAGTCTGCTTCACCGTCTATAACAATTGGAAAAGCTAGCTTTTCTATTGGTGGGGTAAATTTTGCTTCTACTCCTGCCTTATTTCCTCTTGCATCAATGCGGTACCATCCTTTTTTTTGGAGATACACCGCATTAAGTCCATGTAAACTAAAAGGTGGTTTGTCATTTTTTATAGTCAACCGTTGATAGCAAAGACCTGCTGGTATTCCATTCGCCCGCAACAATGCAGCTAAAAGGTGGCTTTTTGCATAGCAATAACCAGTTTTATATTTTAGAACTTCAGAAGCTTGGCATGTAACCGGGTTCAATTTGAAATCGTTACTATGCTTTATTTCATCACGTACAAATTCAAAGCAAGCTCTGATAATATTCTCATGATCATCAATGTCACGAGAAAGCTCTTTTGCTTTTTTAATGATTTCTGGATGCTTCCAGTTAATT
>JADGED010000225.1:1048-3288 GCA_016744555.1 Desulfuromonadaceae bacterium | reverse complement strand
GGATAAATGCAATTACAGAATTAGGCGGAATTTGACCCAGAAGACAGCGACATACAGTTGTTTTTCCAGTTCCAACTTCACCGGTCAACAGGACAAAACCGCTATCTGCCTTCATACCATAAATCAAGTGAGCCAAAGCTTCACGATGCCAATCACTCATATAGAGAAACTGGGGGTCGGGAGAAATCGAAAATGGCGCCTCTTTAAGGCCAAAATATTCGTTATACATAATTTTGCAGAGCTCAGTAAAAAACTAATTAATAACCTATTTTCATCACTATCATTGATTAAATCATAAAACGATATAACACAAACCAACCTCTTGGGTCAGCCCAAACCGATATTTATACAGATTTCATATGAATTTTAACAAATAATTTGGCAGAAAACGAACAACGGGGCAAACGCTGGCCTAAAAACAAAAAAAGCCCCGTGACCAGGAGGGAGGAGATCACGGGGCAAAAATTAAGCAAACTTCTTTGTGATGCTAGAAACAAATCGTCTACCACAACAACCCGTTTCTGGCTCTATATATAACCAACAACGTAACATTTGTCAACAACAAAACATCATTTCAACCTCAAAACGACAACAACAGTCAAGAATACAACTAACTACCTGTTGGCCTGCGAAAAACAAGCAGACTAATTTTAGTAATAGTTTCGTAAAACCATCCTTTCCACCATTTTTCGTCCGGCAGTTCATGTTAGAATCTTTACAATATTGAACTTACAGGAGCATTAACATGGCACAATGGAGCGAAACGACAAATTACAGTGTTGGTGAGGAGATTGCCAACAGCATAACCCATGGCATAGGGGCGCTGCTTTCAATTGGTGGTTTGGCGGTACTGGTTGGCTTTGCCAGCTTACGGGGCAATGCTTGGCATATTACCAGTTGCAGCATTTTTGGCACTACCATGATTCTCCTTTATGTTGCATCTACCATTTACCACAGCATCCCCATTCCCAGCATTAAGGGTATTCTTCGACAAATTGACCACTCTGCTATTTTCTTACTAATTGCGGGTACCTATACGCCATTCATGCTAGTCAATTTGCGTGGATACTGGGGCTGGTCGCTATTTGGTGTAGTGTGGGGAATTGCAATTACTGGCATCATATTAAAGGCCACGCCACTTGGCAGAATTCAAGGTATTTCACTTAGCCTTTACCTAGCAATGGGATGGATTGTTGTCGTAGCGGTCAAACCGATGCTTGGCGCAATTGATCAAGGAGGGCTATGGCTACTACTGTTTGGTGGTCTTACCTACACCGGCGGTGTGGTATTTTATGTATGGAAAAAACTACCGTATAGCCACGCCATATGGCACTTGTTTGTCATGGCTGGAAGTTGTCTCCACTTTTTTGCTATCCTATTTTATGTAATTCCAAGTGGACATTAACTGTTATATTAAACGCTTAAAAAAACTATCTAACTTAAAGCATGGGGCATAAAGACCTATCATGCCTCATGCTTTAAGCAATCAATCCAAATCAGATTAAACCTAGATCAATAATTCCATACGTAAATAACAAACGGCACGAAACCGGCCAATGGATAAATAAGTTCCCACTATAATTATTTAAGACTGATTGCTCCTCCATGACATACTTAAACGATTTTACGGCAAAGGTTAGCAACAAATATTATTAATTTTTTATTCCTTGCTAAGCAGCACCAATACGACTATATTCGGCCTCTTTTTCGCCAAATAACAGCTTGTTACAAAGGAATACAATGTTCAGTTTTATCGCTAGAAAATCATCAAGCTACAAAGATGACCTCCTTTCCGGATTGACCGTTTCATTGGCTTTGGTACCCGAGGCAGTTGCCTTTTCTTTTGTTGCTGGAGTAGACCCTCTAGTTGGCCTATATGCAGCATTTCTCGTTGGTCTAATCACCTCACTAGTAGGTGGCCGACCGGGAATGATTTCGGGAGCGACTGGGGCACTGGCGGTAGTAATGGTCAGCTTGGTTACCGATCATGGGGTAGAATACTTGTTTGCGACAGTTGTTCTGATGGGAATAATACAAGTAGCCGCTGGGGTATTTAAATTAGGTAAGTTTGCCCGTTTAATTCCGCGACCAGTCATGCTCGGATTTGTCAATGGATTAGCAATTGTTATCTTTATCGCCCAACTCGGTCAATTTAAAATGACTGATGCAAATGGTGTGCAGCAATGGCTACAACAGCCACAACTATACCTAATGCTTGGGTTAATTACACTAACCATGGC
>JADGED010000225.1:0-1038 GCA_016744555.1 Desulfuromonadaceae bacterium | reverse complement strand
TTACCTAAATTAACCCGAGCCGTCCCTTCATCACTAGTAGCAATAGTTGTTGTTACCGGAATTGTGCATAGCTTAAATATGGACACTAGAACCGTAGGAGATCTCGCCTCAGTAGCAGGAGGGTTACCGCAATTCCACCTTCCAATGGTACAGCTAACTCTGGACAATCTCATGATTATCCTCCCCTATGCAGTTATTCTTGCTGCCATTGGCTTGATCGAGTCATTGTTAACCATGACCTTAGTTGACGAATTAACCGAAACCCGTGGACGAGGCAACAAAGAGTGCATCGGTCAAGGGGTGGCCAACATAGTTACCGGTTTCTTCGGTGGCATGGGCGGTTGCGCAATGATCGGTCAGAGCATCATCAATATTACTTCAGGTGGTCGTGGACGCCTATCTGGTATCACTGCAGCTTTAAGCTTGCTAGCTTTTATTGTCCTTGCTTCAAGCTTAATCGAAATGATTCCCCTAGCGGCACTAGTTGGCGTTATGTTTATGGTGGTAATTGGAACCTTCGCCTGGTCGAGTTTTCGCATCCTCCACAAAATTCCCCGCAGTGACGCATTAGTACTAATACTGGTTTCCGCTGTTACGGTTTTTGCTGACTTAGCCATTGCCGTAGCTGTAGGTGTAATAGTTTCAGCGCTAGTATTCGCATGGGAAAGTGCCAAGCGGATTGATTCAAGTAGCAGCATTGATGAGCATGGGACAAAAATCTACTGCCTCAATGGGCCACTATTTTTTGCCTCAACCCAAAGTTTTTATGACCTATTTACCCCACATGAAGATCCTGAGCAGGTAATAATAGATTTTAGGGGTACCAGAGTTAGCGACCATTCTGCCCTAGAAGCGATAAACAGCTTAACTGAACGCTACTTGAAACAAGGGAAGAACTTACGCTTAAAAGGCCTCAGTGAAGAGTGTCGAGCCCTACTAGACAATGCCGGCAGCATGATTGAAGTAAATCACGACGACCCACGTTACCGTGTAGCGACTAACGAGCTAGCTTAACGTTATACAAACCCCATAAACACA
>JADGED010000224.1 GCA_016744555.1 Desulfuromonadaceae bacterium | reverse complement strand
ATTATAGATTGCATCCAGGTAATTTTGTTCTGCTGCTTTCTGCAGCCAAGCGCGAGCCTCTGTGTAACTTTGTAGAACGCCCGTCCCCTTAGCGTACATCATACCTAAATGGTACTGAGCGGTTGGCAGCCCTTGGTCTGCAGCCTGCCGTAGCCATTGCCGCGCTTTAGAATAATTCTTTTTGACCCCTTTTCCGACTAGGTACATATGCCCCAGGGTGAACTGAACTTTGGGGTTCCCCTGCTCGGCAGCCATCCCCCACCAGCGTCTGGCTTCAAGAAAGTCTTTTGGAACCCCGTGTCCTTTGGCATACATCAAGCCAAGGTTGTATTGAGCGTCAGAAAAGTTTTGATCAGCAGCCTTACGGAACCAGTGGAGGGCTTGATCGTAGTCGGCAGTAACGCCCCGACCAGTTATGTAAGCTTGGCCAAGGACATTTTGCGCCCTTACGTACCCGAGGTTGGCAGCTTTTATATACAGTTTAGATGCTGCCTTTGGATCAACCGCTGTTCCAAAGCCTTTATCGTACATTCTTCCGAGCATGAATATCGATTTTGCGTGCTCATGCTGGCTGGCTAATTTAAACCACTTCATCGCTTCTGGATAAGATTTTTTTACCCCTTTACCCTGGAAATAATTCATCCCCAGTTGATAATGAGATTGTGCCATATCGCTCATCAGGGTCCCCTTCAGTGAATTGCAATAATCAAAGATTTGTCAACACTATACACTAAAGGGATTTTTGGTAGCAAAATAATAAATAGTAATGATTTTACATTGACATATTATGATTAGGATGGTCAAATTGAATGTCAAGTAAATCTAAAAGTGAGAGGTGTATCGATGAGCGAACATCAGAGACAGGACATTCTTCTTGAAACTGGTACCAATGAGATGGAAATTATCGAATTTTATCTCGGTACGCAATCTTTTGGGATTAATGTTCACAAGCTGAAGGAAATTATAACTTTTGATGAAGATGCGCTTACAGTAGTTCCCGGCAGCGGTGAGGGGATGTTAGGGACGCTGTTGCTGCGTGGAAGTACTATCCCTCTCATAGATTTAAAGTCACACATAGCCCACAAAGAAGTTGATACTGATAATGGTGTGCGCCGAGTAGTTCTCGTGTGTGAGTTTAATGATAGAATAAATGGTTTTAAGGTCGATGGAGTTAATCAGATTCATCGCGTTTCATGGGAAGACGTACAGCCCATGGCTAGCTTTATCGATCAGTATCGTCCTCGCTTCACCGGTAGTGTTAATATTGAGGATCGGGAAATATTAATCGTCGACTTAGAGCATATTGTTTCAGAGTTTGATTCTGAAGCGACCCTTGATTATGAGGCCAATTTAAATCCGCAGAGCATGATCGAAAAGACCCCGCATACTCGTGAGCGGATGAAACTGATGATGGCAGAAGATTCTGCGTTGATTCGAAATGGCATTAAGAAAGTACTTACCAGTTCTAATTATAATGACTTAGAGGTCTTTGTGGATGGTCAGCAGTGTTATGACCGCATTCTTGAAGTGAGGAAGAAGGTCCTCGCTGGAGAAAAACTAGAAGATCACTTGAATTTGTTGATAACAGATATAGAAATGCCACGCATGGACGGCCTTACTTTGTGTAAGAAGGTTAAAGACGATCCGGTAGTAAGTGCGGTAAAAGTTGTCCTGTTCTCTTCATTAATAAATGAACAAATGATTACTAAGTGTGAGCAGGTCGGAGCTGATGGTTACGCTACCAAGCCACAAATTCCATATTTGGTTGAAATGATGGATAAGCATCTGAAGATCGATACGGTAAGTACTGATTAGAGTAAAGTTGATTGACTTTATTTATATAAAGATAGATTGGGCAACGTCTGAGGATGTTGCCTTTTTTTTGTTTGCTTCGGCTTATAATGGAGTCTGCATTGAGCTATGTTTATAAGGTTTGCCAGCTTCATCTATACTTGAAGGGGTGTGTGCAATATTCGCCATGATAGAAGTGACAATCTTTAATTTCTTCACCGGCTGCCATTAGTGTGTAGCGATTGTGTTTTGATGATAAAGGTAAATTGTCTCTTTGGTAGTAACCTCTAGTTACCTAGTTTGGCTTGAATGTGCTACTGGGCAAATATTCTTAGGTCGAGTAACTGAGTTTAGTGGTTTGAGCAGAGCCAATAGGTTGTTTCCTGTTTGCACAAATACAACAAGAAGGCCTATGCAAGAAAATTGCAAAGGCCTTCTTGCTGTTGGTGTTTGAGATTAGAATTTAATAGCCATCTTTATGCCATAACGGAATTCATCGTCAATGTTTGCAATGTTTTTGGCATCACTACTGAGTGGAGTAGAGAAAAGAATATTTGGTTGAATGGATAGTTGCTTGGTTGCTGCCCAAATCAAACTTGCAGAAGCTTCAGCATTATGGAATCCAGAATAAAGAGCCTTAATTTTAACAGAGCTTTCGTCATTATATGATGCTAATGCTCCAAGTTTTAGCTTTAGCCCTTTGGCTACTTTAAATGACTTGTTGACTTGCGCAGTTAAAAAGAAGCCATTGTTGCTAGTTTCATAGTCGTAGTAGGCAGTAATGGTCGGATTTAGTAGCATGTTGAGTTTTGCTGCGATAAAAGCTTCGTTTACGTTGTCAATAGTTGTCTTGCTGAAAAGATACGCAACATTCCCTAGTGTAAGAGCAAGCTTTTTATCAAATAACGGCAGGGTGTAAGCTAAGGAAACATCATTGCGTTTATTTTTAAGGCCTCTATCTGCACCGACATCGTGGCCATATTTCCCCAAGAATCGGAGAGTTAAGGTGCCAGGGCCAGCGCCTTTCATAGTGAGGTCTCCCATGGTAACGGCTTGATAGTTTGTGCCAGGCATAGTGTCGACACCGCGGAAACAGGCCATATTGTTGAAGGTAAGGCCTGCTTTACCATTGAATTCAACTTCGGCAAATGATGTGGTCGACAGTGCTAGGATGGCAAGTAGGGTTAACGTGATGAGTCTTGGAAAATGTTTTTTCATTGTTGCCTCACATTGTTTAGGGTTAGTACCCAATTAGTATTGAAGCTGGAGCATCGTAATGAACCAGCACATATGAACACAAGGTTAGCGTCTTTTATGGTCTGCTTGATTCGGCGACCACATCTTATGATAAAAAATACTTATGATCAATGGCTAATCTTTAGGGGTTGGTAAAATAAATGATATATGTAGGGTTTATTACAAGCGGTGTTTGTGCTGCTTCTGATGCTGGGGGATTGTTTGCTAGGGGGGATGTAAAAAAGCCCACTGCGCTTGCAGTGGGCTTTTGTGTAGTGCTACTTGTCAGCTTCTTAAATTTTTAGAAGTTAGAATATAGGCG
>JADGED010000223.1 GCA_016744555.1 Desulfuromonadaceae bacterium | reverse complement strand
CCCAATACAACCTTGGCCTTATGTACGCTAAAGGTCACGGAGTTACCAAAGATTTTATTGAGGCTAGGCGCTGGTGGGGAATGGCGGCTGAGCAAGGGAACCCAAAAGTTCAGTTTACTCTAGGGCACATGTATTTAGTTGGTAAAGGGGTAAAAAAGAATTACCCAAAAGCCAAGCACTGGTTACGTATGTCTGCAGATCAAGGACTACCAACTTCACAATATCATTTGGGTTTAATGTATGCACGTGGCAATGGGGTGCTACAAAACTATAGTGAAGCACGCAAATGGCTGCAAAAAGCTGCGACCCAAAACTATCTGGATGCTATCTACCTGCTGGGAAAGTTGCTTAGCTCGGCAAACACTGAAATTCATGATCCAACTTCAGCAGTTGTACTATTAAAACAAGCGGCTACCCGTGGCCACCAGCGGGCGCAAGTCTTACTTGGACACCACTGTGTAAAAGGCATTGGCACCCAGCAAGATTTACAACTTGCCTACCACTGGTGGCTAGAAGCGGCCAACCAAGGCAATGCCGACGCACAATACAACCTTGGCATTATGCATATGAATGGCAAAGGGGTAGAAAACGATCCCGTAGAAGGTCAGCGCTGGCTAACTGAAGCTGCTGATCAAGGGCACACAAAAGCGCAATATTGCCTCGGCGTTATGTACTCAACTGGTAAGGGGGTAACTCAGGATATGGATGAAGCTTTCCGCTGGAAAGAGGCAGCCGAATTCTGGGAATCGTTATAAGTAAATAGGATTAAAAACAGAATAAACAAGGGACCGCTTTTTAATTTAAGCGGTCCTTTTATTTTATACCCCTGAGCTTACGGCATTGTTTTCAATAAATGAACGGGATAAACATTTTAGAAGTTCGACAATATTCAATATATTCCGAACCAAAAAAGTTTATATTTTCAATCTCTTCAACTTTTGCAGTAAAAAACAATGCCAAAGTAACCAACGCAACAGTGGCACCGGTAAAAGGATCAATCTGCTTCAAAAAAGACCCCCAGCCTAAGAATAATAATGACGCATACATTGGATGGCGAATATAGCGATACAGCCCATCGACAACTAAACAACTTGTATTTTCAAATGACAAATTTTCTGGGGAGGAGTGCCGCTCTTGCCTACCGCCACTACGTAGCAATTGAACTGATCCATATACTACCAGAAATATTGATATCACCAGCAACAACCAAGACAAACAATGCTGTGTTGAAAATGGATCTGCAAACCAAACAGGTTGATTATAAAGAACCAACGCAGCTATCCCAACAAAAGCAAAATAGCGATAAAAGCCATGAGACCGAGGGTTACTCAACGGTCGTCGCGAAATATAAGTAAAAATGGTGGCCAAAACCGCAAATAAAATCCAGCGCAGCACAATTGAATTAATCAATAATTTCTCCATTCAAAGATTAAACTAACACCACAGATAGCAACGACCTGTTCTATACCGCAAACGACCTCAAGCGCACCAGTTTATTATTTTTGGCACCTTTCCTGCTTAATATTTAAACAGAACTTTTCAATCTCACATAATTAGGAGCCTTTCCCGCATGGACGACCACAATCAAAAACTATTTAGAGCCCTCATTGAAATCGGGAAAGAACTTGCTGCTATTACCGACATCGATCAACTCCTTAGTCACATCCTTGATGTTTCGCGATCCGTTTTTCGTTTTGAAAATGCCATTATCCGCCTTCTTGCAGATGACGCCAAAACGTTAATAACAGTTGCTTCTTTTGGTTATAGCAAAGCGGCGGCAGAAAAACCCATTTATTTAGGTGATGGGATTATGGGCAAAGCCGCAAAATATGGCAAACCCTACCTGATACACAACCTCAACCAAAGCGATGACTATATTCCAGGCATTGAATCAGCGTGTTCCGAACTAGCTGTGCCATTAATTGCAAGAGATAGAGTTATCGGGGTATTCAACGTTGAAAGTCAGCAGCAAGAAGCATTTACAGCGAGTGACTGCGATTCACTTTCAATCCTTGCCAGTCAAGCAGCCATCGCTATCGACAATGCCAATCTCTATCAAAACCTCTGTCAAGTCTCGCAAGAAAAAGACAACCTTAACTATCTAAACAAGCAGATATTTTCCAGTATCAGCTTGGGACTATATACGGTTAACAGTCAAATGATAATCACCTCGTGGAATGAAAACATGGCCCTTATGAGCCATATACCAAGCGAGAAAGCCATTGGGAAAAACCTTTTAGAACTGTTCCCAACCTTAGAGAAGGAGGGCGTTGCTGAGCGTTTAAACCGAGTACTAAGCAGAGGAAAAGCCGAAAACCTACGCTTATTGCACCGTGGGCATGCGGGAGAAAATCGGTTACAGAAAAGATGCTTAGCCCCATTAAAAGAAAATGGTCAAACCACCGGTGCTGTTGTTGTGGTTGAAGACATCACCGATTTTGAGCAACTTCTTGCCCAGACTATCCAATCAGAAAAACTGGCCGAAGTTGGACGCATGAGCGCCGGAATCGCCCATGAAATCAACAACCCTCTATCGGTGATAAGCTTTGCCAACCAAATTTTAATGAATTACGACAACTACAACCAAGATCAAATTGAGCTCTTAGAACGAATTGACAACGAGGTCGACCGACTTAAAGGCTTAACAACCGAACTCCTTTCCTACTCCTCTGGCAACCAAGAAGAAGAACGTAAGCCGTGTGACCTCAATACCATACTTACAGAAGTGTTAACCTTGATGCGCTATGAACTAAACAAAAAGCACATAACCACCAGTGAAAACTTAAATGAATTACCAATCCTCAATATCGATAAAAATAAATTTAAACAAATCTTCATCAACCTTATATTAAATGCGATACAAGCGATGGACGCAAACGGCCAAATAAGTGTCTCTAGCAAAGTAAACCAAGATAAAACTGTAATTATCTCCCTCTGTGATAACGGTTCTGGAATACCTGACGACCTAAAGACTAGAATCTTTGAGCCTTTCTTTACTTCAAGAAAAGAGGGCAACGGTACCGGACTGGGGCTGTACTTATGTCGAAAGATAGTAACAGACTACGAAGGTGAACTAAATGTGCATGACGCTACAACAGGTGGTGCTTGCTTTGAAATAAAGCTACCTGCTGATCCCTGCAATGGCTAACAAATGTGCCTATTTTTTAGACAAAGACTATTTTTTCGTATAAAAAATGGTCGTTAAAGCAAAAAACTATAGCTTCGTAGCCACAAAATACCACGTTTTCATTTTTGGCACGGGACATGCTAAAGGGTATATCGAAAGCTAAATCAACATAAAATTAAAAATTCGGAATTACAAGCAATGGCGCTTTGATTTCCCCCACTAGGG
>JADGED010000222.1 GCA_016744555.1 Desulfuromonadaceae bacterium | reverse complement strand
CTTATATGCTATAATGTGTTTAATACATAAAAAGATGAATAATTAGTGGCAAACTTAATACGCTGAAATTTAAGCCATACGCTAACAGAGACATCGACAAAGGATCACAATCAATCAAGGTTTAAAATCAAAATATTCCTTATTACTTACTTAAGCTTATAAAGTAGTAATTTCAAAATGGGGGGGGGGGAAACATTTGAACAATCTACCTGAAAAAACAAATACCCAAAAAAGTGAAAATAACGACTCTCCAGAGGCAATTGATTGGAGCGTTCTCGCTAAATTGAAAGCATTTCAAAAACCAAATAAGCCCGACTTAAGTAAAAAGTTAATCGAAGTCTACCTCATCTCCATGCCTCCCCTAATGGCAAATCTCAACACTGCAGTTATCGCTGAAGATTCTCAATCCATCAAAGAAACAGCTCATTCCTTAAAATCTAGCAGCCTGGCAATTGGCGCAATGGCCTTCGGACAAACATGCCTTGAACTAGAACAATTCGGTAAAACCAATGATTGGGTGGCAGCTAACTCTCTTTTACCACGTGCTAAAGCAGAATTTGCTACTGCTTGTCTCGCCCTAGAAGAGGCTAAGAATAAAGGGAACTCACAAATTACAAACAAATAATAGACCTGCATGCACCAATATAACTGGAGGGTTTGATGAATATGGCAATAAAGTTATCTCCTACACAAATCAAGATCCGTATTATTTTATATGGTATGATCGCCGGATTGTTTTTGGCCCCATGCGTCTTCGCTAATGATACTTCTAATGATCCAACGACAACTGAACTTCTCAGCAAAAAGCTATCTTTAAAAGAATGTACTGATCTGGCCCTAAAAAAAAATCGTGCCCGTACTGTTTCTAATTACAGCATTAAAATTGCGGAGGCTCAACACAAGCAAGCCTTATCTGCCTATTGGCCACAGATTGGTGCCAAAGCTAGTTACAGCATCATGGATCAAGATCCTAACTTCATCTTTCCCAAGCAAAATATTTCAATGCCGCAAGGCACTTCACTTCTGATGCAAGTCGCCACCCCCGGTGGCCCCGTAACTATGCCGATTAGCGAGCTTGAGATACCAGAACAAAATGTTAAGCTGATGGATCGTAAAAATCTCGTTGCTTCGCTAAACACAACCATACCTCTTTATACTGGAGGTAAAATCAGTGCAATTGCCCGCCAAGCGAAACAGGGGATAAAAACGGCAAAAGAAGAAGCACGCCGCACTGATCTACAAGTCATCTATGATACTACCCGCTACTATTACGGTGCGGTACTCGCACGGCAACTTGTGCAAATTGGCACTAATGCTTTGCTAAGAATGGAAGTGACTCTTGATCTAACTGAAAATCTCTACACTACGGGATCTGGAAAGGTGATGAAGACCGACTACCTTCGCAATAAGGTGTTTGTCGAGTGGCTAAGAACTGCGGTAATAACTCTAGAATCTAATCAAATGCTGGCCAATGCGGCACTTGCCAATGCAATTGGGCTTGACTGGAAAACTCCAGTTGAACCAGAAACGAATGAATTGCCATTTATTGCTACAGATATCGAACTTCACGACCTTGTAAACAATGCCTATAACTTTAATCCTGACTGGAAACGGTTGGAAGCTGGGATTGAAGCTACTCGTGCAAAGATCGATGAAGCAAAGAGCGGAAACCTGCCAACAATTGCTCTATTCGGCAACTTATCACGCATTGAAAATAGCTACGATAAAGGGATCGTCACATCCGATAATAGAAACTCGTGGCTGGTAGGGATAGGAATAGAATTTCCACTCTTCAACGGTTTGCGCACGACCAACAAAATTGTTGAAGCAAAAGCACAATTTAGCAAACTTAAACAACAACAATTCATCCTTAAAGATGGACTCGCTTTGCAGGTAAAGCACATCTTTATTCAATTAATGAGCTATCAAAAGCAAAAGGCCTCTTCTGAAGCCGCAGCAATAGCATCGGAGGAAAACCGCTCATTAAACGAGCGGGCATATCAAGCAGAAATGGTTGAGACCAAAGATATGCTTGAGGCTCAGATGTTTGAATCTTTGATGAAAGCTCAATACCAAAAATCGCTCTATAACCATCTAGAAGCTCGCGCCAACCTCGATTTCATTGTGGGCCAGCAGTTGACTGAAAGTTTTGCTGTCACAGAGCTGTAAGGTCAAGATCATGATTGGAACGTTAATGCATAGAAAAAAGCACGTACTTGCATACTTATCTGCAGTAATCATGTTCTGCATTCTATACCCCCCTTATTGCTTTGCCGGCGCAATCGAACAGGCAACGTCACGTGATAGAGATACTCTTATCTACGGCTTCACACCGCAAATTTTTGCCAATGTAGACCACGCTGATGCAATAGAACTAATGAATTCATGGGCACGCATTACCGAAAAAAACATGCGAGGTCAACGCAAATTTAAATCAATTAAGTTTCCTAACCTTGGTGCAGCAAAACAAGCGCTTAAAAATAAACAAGTCGACATATTGATAACGATTCCAGAAGAGTATATACAGCTGCGTGAAACTGAAATGCTTGTCCCGGTACTATCAACAGTATACGGTGCTAATTTGTACAACGAATTGCTCTTACTAGTGAGAAAAGAAGAAGGAATCACGCAAATATCACAACTGCGTGATAAAAAAATGCGGGTCAATGTTGGCCAACTCGGAACTTTACCTCTCAAATGGCTAAACTCGCTTCTTCGCACGCAAAACTTGCCAGAAGCTCAATATTTCTTGCAAGACCTTGAGCTGTGCAAAGATCAAAACCAAACACTCCTACCCGTTTTTTTTGGCAAAGCTGATACCTGTATAATTGACAAAAACCATTATGACATTGCAACTGAACTAAACCCCCAAATCGGGAGAAAGCTGAGCATACTCAATAAATCCCCTGGTTTTTTAACTGGTGTCGTGTCTGCACGAGCAGACTTTCCAATCAATGAACGGGAAGACGTAACCAATATCCTTGCAAACATCCACAAAGATCAGCGTGGCAGGCAAATCATGACTATATTCCGGACAAAACGTCTGGTTCGGTTTAAAAAAGAACACCTAGTAACGGCTGAAAAGTTACTACAAGCGACGCCAATGAAAAACCTAAAGACAACCAACGAGAAAATATGAACCTACATGTGTCCCAAAGCATAACTGGCGGAACTAAATGCTACTGTTTCTCACAGTTACAAAGCGTAACCATGAGCTTGTCTCTCGTATGCATGCTGGTGTTACTGAATGCTTCAATATGTACCGCAGAGCAAAATAGTAATAAGCCTGATTTACTGAATGTTGGGTTTTCAAAAACCGTATTTAACAACCTAGATATTCGTGATGCACAAGCCGTCCTAGACACAAAAAGTGGTCTAATTCTAAACAATATGGGGTTAAA
>JADGED010000221.1 GCA_016744555.1 Desulfuromonadaceae bacterium | reverse complement strand
GCATATACAAGACACCATCAACGGCAATACTGATATTATCTGCAGTGATACAAGTTTGACTTTGCACATCAATTACCACCTCTTTTAAGGAGCGGCGATAAGCTACACGATCTAAAAATGGGACCAAAATATGGAATCCTGCGCCGAGTGTTTTGCTGTATTTCCCCAATCTCTCAACGATAAATTCCATCCGTTGAGGAACAACGACCGCTGTTTTGACAAGAACTACAACAATGAAAACTGCTAGAACAATAAAAACAATCAAACCTTGTGATATCATTGCTACTCCTTTATTTCGCAGGGTGAAAATAGCTTATAGTTTAGAGTTAGGTTCTTAACTCAGCGGTTTTACTTGCATAACTAGCCCGTCGTTAGGGTCTATCCCTTCAACTATGACATATTTATCTGCTTCAATTGTAACGTTAGCAGTAGCTCTCCAAAATGTACCGCCGAGTTGAATTTCACCAAAGCCATCAACGGGGATAGCTTTGGTTACCTGCCCTTTTTGCCCGACCTGAGAAAACTCATCGTCAACACCACCTTTGCTTTTGCCTTTAAAGGTTTCTAGGCCATAACTGCGCAAAGAAAAAAGCAAAACCAGTGATGAAACGATAAATATAATTACTTGGGTGGTAAGGGATAATTCCTCAAGAAAAAAGACCGTAATAGCCACGATCCAACTGCCGGCAGCAAAGAAAACTAGGATGAATCCCGGCACCATCATTTCTGCCACCAGAAGCGCAACCCCGATTAAAAACCAAATAAGATAAAGTGAAATTGGCAAAGCTAACTCCTTTGATGTCGTTGATGGCAGACAAACTCATATCTTGATGTTGCTGTATTGACAAAATGGATTAAAATTAATTTATATGAATAGCGCTAAAGGGTATCAGTGTCAAACGTTCTTGCTATATTTTGCAAAGTTTAGAAGCTGGTATCCATCAATAAAGGTTAAGTTCACTAGCAAACTCTTCCTTGACTAAATTAATCGGTAGGGCAAAGCCAATCCCCTCCGTTTCTTTCAAAATAGAGGTATTGATTCCTATGACCTGTCCCGATTGATCTACCAGCGGTCCGCCACTGTTACCAGGGTTGATTGGAGCATCAGTTTGAATAATTGTTGTGGTTCGATTCTGCTTGTTAGTGTAGCTGCGAAAACCAGAAATGATACCTGACGTTATAGTGTTACTAAGTCCGGCTGGACTACCGATAGTATAGACTTTGTCACCCTGATGAACTCGATTGGTATTGGTTATGATTGGTTTACTTGGCACCGATGAGGTGTCATCTAAGGTTATTAGAGCTAAATCGTAGTTTTGGCTTAAGCTTATATTTCGTGTATGTATTTTTTCTCCTGAAATAAAGGTGATGTCAACATTGAGGTCAACCGATGAGTATACAATATTGTTTTTTTGCAGAGTATATTTAGCATGGTCAGCCTCATATTTTTCGAGACGCTGTTTTTTTTGTAGGTAACGTTGATTGTAGTTGTCCCATAGTTGGTGTTCTTTAAATTGGTCTAATTGACTCTTTGCGTAGTCAAGCTGTTCTTTTTCACTGCGAATATAACCTTCTAGTTTGTTTAGTTGCGTCTTGATCTCATTTAGCCGCTCACTGTCAAATTGGACTACATGTTTATTGGTGATGATGTGCCCTTTATCATCAAGCAAAAAACCGGAACCGAGTCCCCAGGAAGATTTGATTAAAACTGTAGCATTACGAGCCAAGTTAAGGGATGAACGTTTGTGGTTAGAGGTAGGTTGCGCTGCAGTTATAGCCAGAGGAGCAGGCTGTGTCTGTTGGATTGATTGCTGTGATGGTTCAGGTTGGATCGCCTGATGTTGCTCTGTCGAACTTTGCGGATCTACAGTTGTGGGCAGAGTTTCAGGGTTAGAAAAAACAAGTTTGCCAACGGCTATACCGATGAAGATTGCCACACATAGTGCCAGCAGTGGTTTGAGCGGGGAGCGAGAAGGCGACACTTGCTCTGGTATTGGTTTTGGTGCGACCTGCTCGGCCTGCTGCCGCTTGAGATATTTAGCGAAAACTATTCCGCAGGCATCGCATAACAGCTCGTTTTTACTTTGATGACCACATTTTGGGCAATCCATTTTCTACCTCTGGAAGTTGGTTGTAAATTTACCTGTCAGTTTAGTTCATGTTGAAACGATAACGTAAGAAGTTACATGGATATCTTTAATGGTTTTTTATGTCAAATATTCCCGTAAAAAACTTCCTGTATAAGATTTTTCCACTTTGGCAACTTCCTCAGGTGTCCCTGCAGCAACAATTTCACCGCCGCCGGAGCCACCTTCGGGACCGAGGTCGATAACCCAATCGGCGGTTTTGATGACATCGAGGTTGTGTTCAATAACAACCACAGTGTTACCGGTTTCAACTAAACGATTTAAAACTTCCAGCAGTTTGTGGATGTCGGCAAAGTGCAGGCCGGTAGTGGGTTCGTCGAGGATGTAAATAGTTTTACCGGTTGCCCGCTTACCCAGCTCACGGGCAAGCTTTACTCTTTGGGCTTCACCGCCGGAAAGGGTGGTGGCACTTTGACCAAGTTTGATATAGCCGAGCCCAACATCACGCACCGTTTGTAGTTTGGTACTGATACGGGGGATATTTTCGAGAAAGCGACTGGCTTGATTAATTGTCATATCGAGCACATCCGCAATACTTTTCCCTTTGAATTTAACTTCCAGGGTTTCCCGGTTGTAGCGTGCCCCTTTACAAACTTCACATTGGACGTAGACATCGGGAAGGAAGTGCATTTCGATCTTGATGATACCGTCGCCGCTACAGGCTTCACACCGCCCACCTTTGACATTAAATGAGAACCGCCCCGGTTTGTAACCACGAATTTTAGCTTCGGGAAGTTGGGCAAATAGATCACGGATATCGGTGAAAACTCCGGTATATGTAGCTGGGTTAGAACGTGGCGTACGGCCTATGGGTGACTGGTCGATATCGATAACTTTATCGAGTTGTTCCAAGCCAATAATGTCATCTACGGGACCAGATTTGTCCCGTGCGCGGTTAAGCTTTTGCGCTAATGATTTGTAGAGAGTCTCAATTATCAGCGACGATTTGCCTGAACCAGAAACACCGGTGATGCAAGTTAATACTCCCAATGGAATTTTGGTGCTGACATTTTGTAGATTGTTGGCTTTGGCCCCTTTTACTTCTAGCCAGCGTTTGGTTTCCCGGCGTTGCTCGGGAACGGTGATGCGTTGTTTTCCCGACATATAATTACCGGTTAAGGACTCTGGGTTGGCAAGAATCTGTTCTGGCGTCCCTTGGGCGACAACTTCACCACCATGGATGCCTGCTGCAGGTCCCATATCAATTACGTGGTCGGCAGCGCTAATGGTCTCTTCGTCATGTTCAACCACGAGGACGCTGTTGCCGAGGTCACGCAGACGTTTTAGGG
>JADGED010000220.1 GCA_016744555.1 Desulfuromonadaceae bacterium | reverse complement strand
ACCCAGATAATTAAGAAAAATGGTTTTTAAACGTTGGAAATAGCCTTTTAAGCCAATAACAAAAGTAATAGGAGAGATGGCTTTGGTAGATTCTGTAAAGTTAGGTAGAATAGGGATTAGGTTCACGCTTTATACTGTGGATTAAAGCCATCTTTAACATGGAGATAATTATGCAATTAGTTCGCTTAATAAGTTTCCTATCCATTCTATTATTCCTCATTTACTCAAGTTCAAACGCTCAGTCTGCCGATAATGTGATTTACGGAAATGCTGGGTCAAAGCTCTTTGCTGAGAGTTTTGGAACATTCAATGAACCCTGGGCTATGACTTTTCTCCCGAGCGGAGATTTGTTGGTAACTGAAAAAGCCGGTAGATTGCTCATGGTTCGCTTTGATGACCGTTCTAAGATTGCGGTAAAAGGCTTGCCAACGGTAGCTTACGGCGGTCAGGGTGGTTTGGGGGATATTATTCTCCATCCTCAATACCAAGATAACCATCTGATTTACCTGTCGTATGCTGAACAGGGTAAATCAGGCAAGCGGGGAGCAGCTGTTGCTCGGGCTAAGTTAATTCCTGCGCTAGAAAGTCCAAAACTAGAAAACTTAGAAGTTATCTGGCGACAAACCCCTAAGGTTACCGGCAGTGGCCATTATTCACACCGTTTGGCATTTAGCCGAGATGGCCATTTATTCATCACTTCTGGTGAACGGCAAAAACAGGCACCTGCGCAAAACTGGGAACAAAATTTGGGTAAGGTCATCAGGGTAAATGAGAATGGATCTGTTCCGCCCGATAATCCGTTTCAGAACAAGGGGGAGCTAGCAAAAACCTTTTGGTCTGTTGGCCATCGCAATCTGCTTGGCATTGCTTTTGACAAACAGGGCCAATTGTGGACCCACGAAATGGGACCCAGACACGGTGACGAATTTAACTTGATTATTGGTGGGGATAATTACGGTTGGCCAATTGTATCTTGGGGCGATCAATACTCTGGCATTCCTATTCCCGATCATGATACGCGTCCAGAATTTAATCCTCCTGAGGTTTACTGGGTACCAACTGTTGCCCCTTCAGGGCTGATAATTTATGACGGCTCCTTGTTTCCAACGTGGCAGGGTAATGCCTTTATTGGCGGCCTTAGATCACAATCACTGCTACGAATCATGATTAAAGGTGATCAGGCCAAAGAAGTAGAGCGTTTTGCCATGGGTAAACGGATACGTGAGGTCGAGCAGGGACCTAAAGGTGCAATATGGGTTCTGGAGGATAAAAAAGGTGGTCGTTTGCTTCGACTCACTAGATTCGAGAAGAAATAAGAATTGGGGGAAGTCTGTTGTTGATGTACAGAAAAATTTAAGAAATCGGTATTTAATTGCATAAATGTCAACAGCAGACTTGAGCCCAATCTCTTTTAAGCAACAGAACCCTTATGCTTATTGCATATGATGTATTCCACAATACTATCCAAAGTAGCAAGTTGATACTCCCTAAAACACATTTAAATTCAATTACTGGCTTTATGAATAGGTGACAGCGTACGGATTTTTACCTTGCCTTTGGTATTAGCAATACTATAGTATCCATAAATTAAATTTATCGAAGTAGGGTTCATCTTTATGCACATCATTTACCGTTTCTGAATAAGCAATTGTTAAGTCAAGGAGCAATTCAATGAGCGAAGAAAATAAAAGCCATCAATACATAATCGTGACACCGGCTAAAAGCGTTGGAATATCACTTATTTTAACTATCCTTTTTGGCCCTCTTGGAATGTTGTATTCTACGGTGCGGGGTGGAATTTCTATGCTGATTTTAAGCTTTCTTGTCGGCTTGTTTACTTTGGGAGCAGGCTTTATTGTTACGTGGCCAATTTGTATTATTTGGGGGGCAATGGCGGTATCAAGCTCAAATAAGAAGAATTTTGCACAGGTATCGATGCAAGTTTAAGTTCCTTTTTTGTAAAATCATCTGAATGAACCCTTAGCTTTTTAATTAATGTGAGCCCCAATAGAAACAATTCTAAATCTTCGTTACTTTCCCATCCACCTGTTTAAACGTGTTACGTTCTATCCTTACTTACACGACATTTCTTTTTTCGCTTCTACTGGGAAACACCATTCATGAGTAAAAAAAAGAGTGCTATAGACTCAGGCGCTGTCGAAGAGCTTAGTCAACAGCAATGGGAGAACATCTGCAACCGGTGTGGACTGTGTTGTTTTGAAAAGGCTCGTGATGATCGTGGGCGAGTAATTACCACCCCTATTGCCTGCCGTTATCTCGACCTTTATAGCCGTGAATGTAAGGTTTATCATAAGCGCTTTGATGTTGGTGAAGAGTGTCAACAACTGACTCCTGAGGTGGTAGCCACAGTTGATTGGCTGCCCGAAGAGTGTGCCTACCGACAGCTGCAATTGCTATCATCTAAGTAACAGCAGTGATCATTTTCATTGCTATGATGAGACGATGCTGGTTTCAGTTAAGACTAAAATTGAATTTAAATTAATAAATATTGGAATAAGTACAGGGTGGTTTGCTACAATCAGCCAAGTAGAAACAGGAACATTTAAACCTAGATACAGTTCTTGTTAAAGATTCAAGGAAAGAAGGCTTATAATGGGCAGGTTTGGTGTTAGTTCAATTATTGTAGTAGCTATAACTTTTACCCTTTTTGTAACGGCACTGTTTTTCACCGGCTTTACCCATGATTTGCTCTTGGAGGCTGGTGTGTTTTTGGTGTCGGTAAAACTTATAATAATGGCTTATAAATCTCAGGTCGAATCTGAGTATATTCATCGAGAGCTAAAAGAAATTAAAGATCTTTTGAAAAAATAAAGGTTTGTTAAGTCTGTTTTACCCCTTCTTTTAAGAGCCCTATGAAACCACAAATCAACCCACGAAAATTCCTTAAACTTAGCTTAAAACAGTGGCTCGTTCTTGTCCTGATTGTACCGGGAATCCCTTTTGTTATTGGTTCGGCATTTATTATAGTCTACTCGACTATGCCATGGCCAACTGGTGAAACGGTTACCATGCAAAAATTTGCGGCAACGACGGAAGAGCTCATTGTGTTGGTACACGGTAAGGGTGATCACCCGTCATCATGGGGCAACAATTTTGCAGCTGCACTCAATACTAGGGTGTTAGGTGATGATCAGCAGGCGGTCACGGTTAATTGGAGTGACTACGCAAACGATATGTTTCGTAGTACCCTTAATGCCCGCAGAATTGGTCATGACCTCGGCTCTAAGCTGGTCAAAAATAAGAATCTAAAGCGGGTTCACTTGATTGGGCACAGTGCTGGCTCATTTGTAGTTTATGGTATTTGTGAAGCTATCAAGGAACGCAATGAAGATCTATTTGTCCATACGACTTTTCTTGATCCAGTTGGTATCTACGCTGGAATAGATTGGGGGTACGGAACCCGTAACTTTGGTAGTTGTGGCGATATAAGCGATGCCTACAT
>JADGED010000021.1:2809-18797 GCA_016744555.1 Desulfuromonadaceae bacterium | reverse complement strand
GTGTAAGGTCGGTTTGTTGCTTCATCTTCCTCTTGGCAATATTTTAGGTATTTTTTTACCCCTAATGGAAATTTGATGTAATTACCTTCATTGATTGAATAAATTTTACCGGTTTTTGGGATTGTAAGCGATTCATGTGATAGGCAGAACACTCCAATCGATGGATCATGGGTGAAGCCATGAACACCATTACCCGTAGTGAAAACCAGCATGGTTGAAGAGCCGTATATCACGTATCCTGCGGCAACTTGTTTTCGGCCAACTTGTAAAAAATCGTCCATTGTTACGGGGCCACCAACCGGTGAAACACGGCGGTAAATTGAAAAGATTGTCCCGACCGATACATTTACATCGATATTCGAAGAGCCATCCAGTGGATCCATGAGGACAACATAACTACCATCAAGGCTATTTTTATTATCAAAAGATACGTAGTTGTCTTCTTCTTCAGAGGCAATACCACAAACTTCACCGCGAGCAATTAATGCATTTTTAAATACATCGTTGGCATAAAGATCAAGTTTTTGCTGCTGTTCGCCTTGAACATTTTCCACGCCACTGGCACCGGTAATATCAACCAACCCAGCTTTGTTAATCTCGCGGTTAACAATTTTTGAAGCGAGCCTTATCGCACCTAATAGTGCACTCAATTCACCTTTTGCGTGGGGAAAATCAGCCTGCTTTGCAACGATGAATTCACCCAGGGTTTTATGTATTGACATTACAGTTCCTTCTTGAAGATCAACTGTGGTTATAAGATTTCATTATAATGTACTTATTTAGGGTTCATTTCCAGTAAAAAATAAGAAAGAAAAACTTTTATTTGTTGGTACCCGTTTATTAAAATGCGAGTTTGTAGGCCATTTTGGCTAGGATATATGTTATAAAAATTTGATAAATTGATGGATTATTCTTAATGTTATAAGCGTGACGTTTAGTTGGTTGTCAGCTTAACTATCTATTATCAAATCTTTTTGCAGTTATGAGAGTGGCTGTTGTCGCTTTCTTCAGGGAGTTTGAAAATGAAATTTTTGTTGTTAACAGCTGCTGTGGTTTTATTTGTTGGTCAAGCCTATGCTTTGTCACCAGAGATGAAACTCGACATGCTTAAAAGTCGGCTTGTCGAGGAGCTAAAAGGGGCAGAGTATGGCAAAGCACTAAAGACAATTGGCGATCTTAAAGCGACAAATACAAAATTACCAAAATCTTTTGCATTTTTTGAAGGGAAGGCTTTGTATGAGTCAGGAGAAAAGGCTCAGGCGTACAAGGTTTTGGAAAAATATTTGGTGGCTAATGGGAAAGAGGCTAAATACTACAAGCAGGGGATAAGCTATCTGGCGAAATCTGAAGCTGATTATTTAGCTGAAATTCGGGCAGAAGAAAAGCGCCTAGAAGAAAAACGAAAAAAAGAAGCAGCGGCAGTTGCAGAGAACAAAAGGCGCCTAGAAGCAAAGCAGGCTGAGCAAAACTTAGATGCTGCACTTAGAGCCGCTGCTGCAGATCTAGAAAAAAACCGAAAGCAATTTCGTGATTCAGGCACTGGCCTTGTATGGGCAGAAATGGTTTATCATGATGCCTGGTATGCTCCTAAAGATGCAAACCCGTACATAGAGTATGAAACTTCATCTGGTCGGCAGTCACAAAAATATTGTGAAGACCTTGTTGTCGGTGGGTATGACGATTGGCATATCCCGACAATGGATCAGTATGCAACCGTTTACAAGGTGAATAGGCGAGCTGCTTCAATTGTTAACTGGCCCGAAAGGTCTTTAAAGGTGTGGGTGAAAGGAAGCAGAAACTTTTGGGATAGACTCGGCCCACGATATAGCAATGATTTAATTTATTTAGTATCTGATGATTTTAGGGTTGATAAAAATCCATCTGATTCTAGAGGTGCTTCACTTTGTGTTCGAGTTGAATCAGCAGAACAATTTAGAAAGTTTTTTGCTCAGGAGTATAAGGTCTTTGAGAAAGATAATCGCAAGCTTATGGTAGAAGATACTTTTTACCTTGCCTTGGATACGAGTACAAATGTGAGATTGAACTCTACAGTTCCATCTACCGTTAAAAGGCATTCTAAGTTCGATCAATCAAAATCATATTGTTCAAACCTTGAACTAGCAGGTTATAAAGACTGGCGGTTACCAACTTCAGATGATTTTATAAGTATTCTCCCTTGCAATTATGAAAGAAAGTTGAATTTTCCACGTAAAGTTAGCTCTTATAGTAGCGATGTCACTGGTGGAAAGTTTTGGGGAGTCAGTGACTCTGGCTTTTTTGCGAAACCTGTAATCTTGGATGTCGATGAGTGTCTTGTTAAAAAAGTAAACAATAAAAAGCTTAGTTACGTAAATGTCCGCTGTGTTAGGGACGTAGAGTGATGAAATATCTAGATTGAAATTTAGTTAGTGTGAACTACCAACCGTATAAATGGATTGAAGGCATGAAAAAACTACTATTAATGGTTATGTGTTTATTTTTATCTGCCGGTCCCCTGTATGCACTATCGGCAGAAGTTAAGCTCGACATGCTTAAAAGTCGTCTTGTTCAAGAATTAAAGGGTGGTGAATATGGCAAGGCGTTAAATACAATTGCCGACCTTAAGGCGACAAAAACAAAGCTGCCAAAATCGTTTGCCTTTTTCGAAGGTAAAGCGCTGTTTGAATCAGGTAAAAAGGCTCAAGCTTACAGGGTTATGGAAAAGTATGTTGAGGCCAACGGTAAAGAGGCTAAATATTACAAGCAAGCTATTAGCTACTTAGCTAATTCTGAAGCTGCTTACCAAGCTGAATTGCAGGCAGAAAAAAAGCGCCAAGCTGCGCAGAGGCAGCGTCAGCGTGAAGTGGAAGCAGAGCAGCAAAGGGTTCTTGCCGAACAGCAAGCTGAAAAAAGCAAAGATGATAAGTTCCGTGAAGAGGCGGCAGAAATAGCAAGAAATAGAAAACAGATTTACGATGCTGCGACTGGACTTGCCTGGTCAGCACCAGTCTACAATGATGGGTGGGTAGATAACCCCTACATTCAATACTACGTCTCTGAATATGAAGTTGATTCGTACTGTAGCAATTT
Source organism: Desulfuromonadaceae bacterium (assembly GCA_016744555.1). GTDB lineage: Bacteria > Desulfobacterota > Desulfuromonadia > Desulfuromonadales > Geopsychrobacteraceae > Desulfuromusa. The sequence goes on along the minus strand of JADGED010000021.1, from coordinate 15,728 downwards.
GGTAATTGGTGAATATGCAGACTGGCGAGTGCCAACCATGAAAGAATTTTCGACTGTTTATGAGCGTAACAAGCGGGCAAAATCGCTCAATATCGATTGGCCGCAAAAATCAAGTTATTATGTCTGGGTTCTGGGCAGCGATGACTTTTGGGGCTGGGATGGGAGACCTTATAGTAAAAATTCAAAATATGCCGTGTCTGACGGTTTATCTGTTTTAGGTAGTCGCTATAAAAAAAGTAAGGTAATTCCTGTTTGTGTGCGCACAGAAGCAGATGGTCAGCTAGATTTTTTCTTTAATCACAGTTACACCGTTTTTAGTGGCAAAGGGCGCAAAATTATGGTGGAAGACACCTTTCATTCGCGTTTAAAGTCAATGCCTAATAGTCGAGATGAAGACCATTCTGTGCCATTTAATATTGCTAGAACTGCCAATTATGATTCAGCTAAATCGTATTGTTCTAGCCGAGAAATCGGTGGTTACGATGACTGGCGCTTGCCAACCACGGCTGATTTTGTCGATATCTTGCCGTGCAACTTTGAAAAAAGACTGCACTTTCCACATAGTGGAATTTTTAGCGGCGATATATGGGGTATTAATAAAAAAGGTTTGTTTGCAAAACCGATAATCTTGGATGTGTCTGAGTGCAAGGTTAAGTATGAACAGAAAAAAAGGCATATTGATCATTTTGTCCGTTGCGTCAGGGATGTAAAATAGATGAAATACTTAGGGTTCATAGTATTAATCCTTATCGCCACAAACCTCTGTGCCGCAACTATCGAGGAGCAGTTTGAAACGCAGTACCATAATCGAGATGACAATGGCTTTGATGTAAATCTAGAGATCAAATACTCTATCGATTCTTTGATGGGTGAGCCTGTTGTCAAGGGGCAAGCCCGTTATACCCTTGGGGCTTTTATTAGTGTTGATGGGGGCAGATATGAGCCACATCGGATTCCTGCTAAGGTGCTAAGTAAAATTAAAGTTGTAGACCTCGTTCTTGCGCTGCCGTTCAGCTCCTCTGCAACTTATCGAAGTGACGAGCTCGGCTCGCGGTCAAGTTTGTTGATAGATGTGGACTTTGGAGCACTGTCATATCCCGGTAAGGGGTGGAGCTTTAATACTCCTGGAAGTCCAGATTGGAGTCGCTGGATTTATTACAATTACTTAGGTGAACAAAAATATATAGCTAAACCAGATGCTATCCGCTTATTTAAGGCTGCAAACGAAGCTGACGCAATGGATAGACTCCTTGCTATGCTGGGTAGAGAAATAAAAACAATTACCTTCGATGTGTCAGCCGTTCGTGATTGGCTGAAAGAGAGTGCTCTCTACCCCTTAAGTATAAAGCCAGAACCGTCTGATGCCACTGTGCAGATTGTTAATATTAAGCCGGCTTATTACAACGGTATTGGTTTAAAGGAGGGGCGTTACCAAGTTAGGGTTAAAAAAGCAGGTTACGTTCCACAGACACAGTGGATTGCCCTTTCTGCCGATCAAACTGAGTTTTCAATTGTGCTTAAAAAAACTCCTGAAGAAGATGAATTTGCGGCTCTTTTAGATGCAACGGAAGAAACTCTCGAAGATGATGATTTTCTTGATTCGATAGATGCAGATCAAGATCGAATAAAGGCAAGTGAAGAAAGCAAAAATAACAACAAGCGCTTTGCGGGTAAATCAGCACTGGATAAGATAGAAGGGTATGGTTTACAGGCCCGATTATTACCGATTACAGCAAACTATAATGCCGATTTAAAGGGATGTAGCGACGGCGAGCCACATAAGCCTGCTGCCAAATTTACTTGCCATTATTTCGAACCACTTATCTTGCTGAGTTACAAGTGCTACGATTGTGAAGAAATTTCTGAAGCTGAAGCTGCTCGCAATGAGCGGGCGGCTAAGCGGGAAAAAGCTGAAAAACGCCGTAAGTCATGTGCTCGGCAAGAACGTCAGTGGGAAAAAACAGTAGCAGAATATCCGGCAGCACTTTCCCGATGGGAACGTGAGCGAGAAGTTTGCTTGAAAACTGTAAGACAGCGGTACGCTGAAAGTATTGACTCTCTTATTTATGATGCTGAAAGTGTAAACGATTTGATGGAAGAATTTTAGGTAGATGTAAAATTTAGATTCTGCCCTAGTTTACAATGTTGAAACGCCCCAATTCTGTTGTGACTTGGGGTTTTTTATTAAAGGGCGATTTTTAGTTAAAATAGTTAGCTGTATCGTATTACGTCTTTAACCATGATGGCAATGTTCAACTGTATGTGTTTTTGTCGGTGCATTGTACAACAATATGGAACCTATTGTTCTGTTGCAGTTTTGTGTTATAAATCCACGATTATTTAGCCTTTATTAAGTTTGTAGATAAATGAATTAGGAGAAAAATAATGCCAAGTTTTGATATTGTTTCTAAGGTTGATCTTCAGGAAGTTGATAATGCCGTAAATCAGGCGATTAAAGAGGTTTCGCAGCGTTACGATTTTAAGGGGACGACCAATGAGATCACGCTGGGAAAAGACACTCTCGATATTTTGGCTGCTGATGATTATAAGTTGCAGGCAATTAAGGATATTTTGATTGCTAAGCTAGTACGCCGCAACGTTTCTCCCAAATGTTTCAATTATGGCAAAGAAGAGACCGCTTCTGCTGGCGCAGTACGGGTTAGTGCCACAATGGTTCAGGGGATTAGTAAAGAAAAAGGTAAAGAGATTGTTAAGTTGATTAAGGGCACTAAGTTGAAAGTTCAAGCACAAATTATGGACGATCAAGTGCGGGTGACAGGTAAGAAACTTGACGATTTGCAAGCTGTGATGCAAATGCTCAAAGGTGAAGATTTAGAGGTTGAACTGCAATTTGAGAACATGCGCTCTTAGGAAGTAATGTGGAAAAATTAAAAGTAAGTATGACTAGTCTCGGGTGTCCAAAAAATTTGGTCGACTCTGAAGTAATGTTGGGACATTTCCCGCTGGATCGTTACGAAATTACCCTTGATGAAAGTCAGGCCGATATTATTATCATCAACACCTGTGCTTTTATCAATGATGCCAAAGAAGAATCTGTCGATACTATCCTTGAGGTCGCCGATTATAAAGAAGCTGGCAATTGTAAGGTGTTGGCAGTTGCCGGTTGTTTACCGCAGCGCTATCAAAAAGTACTGAAAGAGCAATTGCCCGAGGTCGATATCTTTATCGGTACCGCTGAAGGGGCGCAAATTGTCGATTTGATTGAGCAGCAACTTGGTCACAGCGACCCGATTGAGGTGGTTGGTGACCCGGTTTATCTCTATGACGACAAGACGCCACGGGTTAATTCCTCTCCCGCTTACACCAGCTATATAAAAATCGCCGAGGGTTGTTCCAATCACTGTTCTTACTGCATTATTCCCCAGCTACGTGGAAAGTTGCGTTCTCGCAGTATCTCGTCGGTGGTTGCTGAAGCAGAAAACTTGGTCGCCCAAGGGGTAACCGAGATCAACATAATTGCGCAAGATATTACCGCTTATGGTGCCGATCGCAGTGACGGAGCAACACTAGTTAATCTACTTAAAGAGCTAGTGAAAGTGGATGGTCTCGTCTGGATTCGCCTTTTATATGCGTATCCAGAAGGGGTTTCTGATGAATTGATCGACCTTATTGGCAGCGAAAAAAAGATTTGCAACTACCTGGATTTGCCCTTGCAACACATTGACGATGAAATTCTTACCAAAATGAATCGTCATCTTGATGAAGAGCAAACCAGAGCGTTGATTCAGCGTCTCCACGATGAAATCCCCGGCATAACTCTGCGCACCTCTTTTATCGTTGGTTTTCCCGGTGAAACTATCGAGCAGTTTGATAAGTTGTTCAAGTTTGTTAATGCTGGTCACTTTGAGCGGGTAGGAGTTTTTCCTTATTCCAAAGAGGACGGCACTTCAGCAGCAAAACTTCCCAATCAAGTGTTAGCGCGGACGAAAAAAAGTCGCTTGAAAAAATTGATGCGGGCACAGGCACGGGTCTCGTTTAACCATAATCGTTCGATGCTAGGAAAAACCGAATTGGTACTGATTGAGGGCTATAGCGAAGAGACCGATTTATTACTTAAGGGGCGTAGTTCCAGGCAAGCGCCAGATATTGATGGCCAATACCTCATTACTTCCGGCCACGCCGACGTCGGAGAATATGTGCAACTAGAGATCACCGACTCTTCAGAGTACGATTTGATCGGTGAGATAATTGAAGAGTAGCGATGAAAGCACTCGGCTGGCTGGCATATTTAACCCCTTTTGACCGTAAACTCTTAGTGGTTGTTACTATCTCGGTAGTGCTATCGTTTTCTGTTCTATTGCTACAGAAAGGTGGTTCACGGGTCGTTGTTAGTGCTAATGATAAAATAATTTTTGTTGCGCCATTAGATCAAGATCAACGGGTAGAGTTAGAGGGGCCGCTGGGAATCACGGTTTTGCAGATAGAAAATGGAGCGGCACGAATTATCAGCTCACCATGCGCAAGGAAAGTTTGCATGAGTATGGGGCGAGCAGAACATAGTGGAGATTTGATCGCCTGTGTGCCAAACCAACTAGTCATTAGGGTAGAGGGCGATAACGTAGAGGATGAGGAATATGACTTCATCAGGCGTTGATCCACAGGAGTTAGAGCATACCCGACGGCGGGTGATGTTGGCGCTGTTTGTTGCGATGGCTGTAGCCCTGCACACCGTCGAAGTGTTGCTGCCCAACCCCATCCCTTGGTTTCGAATTGGTTTGGCAAATATTCTGGCTCTTACCGCCTTGTTCAGCTACGGCATTCAGGCGCTTTGGATAGTAAGTATCGCACGAATTATGATTGGCAGCATGTTGCTGGGCAGCATGTTCTCACCCGGATTTCTCCTATCCCTAGGTGGTGGTCTGGCGGCTAATGCCATGATGAGTGCCGGTTACAAGCTTTGGCAGCCGAAAATTGGCCCCGTTGGAGTTTCCATCCTCGGTGCTATCGGGCACGTAACGGGACAGCTATTAATTGCTTGGTTAGTGGTAATTCGTCACCCGTCGATCTGGATGTTATTGCCATTCTTTCTCCTGTTTGCCTTGATTAGTGGTATTATTAATGGCTTAGCAGCCGACTATCTCCTTGGCTCACTCTATAAACACCCAATTTTTGCGGGGCTGAAAAAACAGCAAACCCCTAATAACAATTCTTGATGGAGGGAACATGAAAGCAATTCTACCCGTTGCCGGAAAAGGGACACGTCTTCGTCCCCACACCCACACCAAAGCTAAATCGTTGGTGAGTGTTGCTGGAAAAACTGTGCTTGAGCACATTGTTGAACGCTTACAAAGTGTCGATGTCGAAGAATACATTTTTATTATTGATGAAAATGGGCAGCAGGTCGCTGATTTTATGGCGGCAAAATTCCCTGCATTGAACTGTAGTTATTATGTGCAAAAAGAGCGCTTAGGGCCAGCTCACGCCGTGGCACTGGCGGCTCCATCGATTAATGCTGGCGACGATTTGCTGGTGGTATTTAACGATACTATCTTTGTCACTGATCTCGCTGCAATTCCAGCGCTGTGCAGTAATGCTGATGGCTTAATCTACTCAAAAGAGGTTGAAGATTATCAGCGTTTTGGGGTCAATGTCCTAGATGGTGATACTATTGTCGATATGGTTGAAAAACCCGATACTCCCATTTCTAGACTGGCACAGGTTGGCCTTTATTACTTGAAAGATGGTGCCGGATTTATCGAAGCAATTGAGGCCACCGTCGCCGCCGGTGAAACGGTAAAGGGGGAGTATTACCTCCCTTCGGTATTTATGCGGATGATTGGTAGCGGGAGTAAGTTTAAAGCGCCAGAAATTGATGCATGGCTTGACTGTGGTAAGCCAGAAACCTTGCTAGAGACTAATCGTTTTCTCTTAAAGGGGAGGCACCATATTCATGGCGAGGTTGAAAATACGGTATTGATTGAACCTGTACATATTGAAGAAGGTGCGGTCATTAAAAATTCGATTTTAGGCCCGAATGTTTCTGTTGCTGCTGGATGTGTAATTGAAGATAGTATCATCCGTGATTCGATAATTAATGCCGATAACAAGGTAAGTTCTCTGGTGCTTGATCAATCATTACTGGGTGATGCGGTTAATCTTATAGGTTCCCCTCGGCGGATGAATATTGGTGATCATTCCCATATTGTGATGGATCAGTAAAATAAAAATATAAGCTGTTTACCACAGAGATCACAGAGGGTACAGAGAAAGGCATTAACACCAACCTGGGCTTTGGGCTTTAAAACCTAAAAAAAGATTTCGCCTCTATTGGTGTTGGTGCCTAATGGTCTTAAGCATTTGCCTTTCTCAGTGCTTTCTGTGTTCTCTGTGGGAAGCTTTTGATCTTAAAAAGTAGTCAGGTAAAAACATGGAATACCAACAATATCTCCCCTACATCATACCACCACTACTCGGTGGTTTAATCGGTTATGTCACCAACTATATCGCTATTCGGATGTTATTCCGCCCCTTAAATGCTTGGCATTTTCTCGGTTTGCGGGTGCCATTGACACCTGGAATTATCCCTGCTAAGCGAGGCGAGTTAGCAGTTAGAATGGGGGAGATGGTTGGTGATCACTTATTGACTGCCGATGATGTTGGTCGCGCTTTTGCCAAAGATTCGATTCAACGAGAATTGCGTTTAACCGTTACCGATAAGCTCGGTTCCATTTTAGATCGGCAGCTTGGGTCGTTGGAATCGTTAGTTCCCAGCCATTTTCGACCGCGCTTTTATGACGTAGTTGGCTTGTTTCGGGCTAAAATAGTCAAATTGATTTTCGATTACCTTGAAAGTGAAGAGTTTGAACAGAAACTGCGTGGTTATCTGCAACAACAATCTGAGCAATTCTTAGCTCGTGACCTCGCTAGTTTTTTGAACCCCGAAAACTATTGTGCCGCCCAGAAACATTTAGATGCAAGGTACAGCTCTTTTTTCCAATCGCCAAAAACTGCATGGATGGTTGGTGATTTTGTCGATCGTAAAACCGCCAAACTGTTGGCAACCGATCAACCCCTGCGTGAACTTCTCCCCGCTGATCTAGTTGAATTGCTCTTGTCGCAACTGGAAAAAGAGTTGCCACCGTTGGCCGAAAAATTTGGTGGCATGCTTTACGATCCAACCTTTAGGGCACGGATGGTAAAGAAGGGTAAGCAGGCGATAGATTCATTCCTCGATTCCCTCGGCGGCCTTGCTGGCCTCCTTAGTGGGTTCATGGATCTGAATAAAATTTACGATAAAATCCCTGAGTTTCTCGATAAAGCTGGCGATGAAATTGCCGACTGGTTGAAAGATGAAAAAACTCAACAGCAGTTGGCGGCGCTATTGCGTGAACGGGTCGATGGTTTGTTGGATCGTTCTCTTGCCAGTTATGTCGAAAAAATGCCTTACGAGACAGTAGAAGGGGTACGAGGTTTTATCAAGGATCAGGTGGTTACTACCGTACAATGCCGCAAAACCATCGATACTGCCCTTATTTTGACCGAAAGCGCTGTTGATCGTATCAAAGACCGCCCCTTTGCCGATTTGCTTGCTAGGGTATTGCCCGAAAATGGCTTGGAGCGTAGTCGTGAACGTGTAGCCGACAAACTGCTAGAAGCAATCCGTTCTCCCCAAGCGCGGACGGCACTAGAGACAGTTCTGGTTGAACAAACTAACCACTGGCTCGCCCAGAAGCCGTTAGGGTTGTTGTCAGCCCGTTTACCCGGCGACCTACGTCAAGAACTTGAAAATGGTAGTTGTCAGTTAATCGAAGGTATGTTGAAAAAAGAGGCTCCCCGTTTGGTCGAAACCCTCAATGTTCGTCGTATGGTGGAAGAAAAAGTTAATAGCCTCGATTTACTTCAAGTTGAAGACTTATTGATGGGGGTAATGCGGGAGCAGTTTAAGTACATAAATCTGTTCGGTGCACTGCTAGGCTTTTTGATTGGTTTTGTTAATATCCTGGCGTTTAAATTGATGTAAAAAGTGACAGCACGGGTTGAGACTATGCGAAGCAAAAAACAACGGGCAGAGTACATCGCTAAAAAGCTTGATGAACTCTATCCAACGATTCCGATTCCACTGGATCATACCGATGCTTACACCCTTTTGATCGCAGTGTTGCTGTCGGCTCAGTGTACTGATGTGCGGGTCAATATCGTTACTCCGGCGCTGTTTGCTAAAGCAGATAATCCAGAAGCGATGGCGAAGCTGTCGGTGGCGGAGATCAAAGAGTGTGTTGCGACCTGTGGCCTAGCCAATAGTAAAGCGAAAAATATTAAGCGCTTGTCTGAAATGTTGCTGGAAAAGTATAATGGTGTAGTGCCACGCACCTTTGAACAATTGGAAGAGCTCCCCGGTGTAGGGCACAAAACTGCTAGTGTGGTTATGATCCATGCATTTAAAATCCCGGCTTTCCCAGTAGATACCCATATCCACCGCTTAGCCCAGCGTTGGGGGCTGACAAAAGGTAAAAATGTGGTGCAGACTGAAGTGGATTGCAAAAAACTCTGGCCGAGTGAAGCCTGGGAGAAGTTGCATCTGCAAATTATTACCTATGGCCGTGAACACTGCAGTGCCAGAGGGTGTGACGGGACTAAATGTGAAATCTGCCGGACGACCTATCCCAATCGCAAAAAGCCATTTATCGCCAACAAGGCATGATTTAAGTCATTAAGTCAGGAGACTTTAGTTATCTCACGCTTCAACTTAAACTATTTAAGACCGACAAATATCCTCCAAATAGGTGCGTTTTTACTGCTGCTGGTCGGATTCTGTTTGGGCTTGAGGCAAGGGGCTGAGAATCTTGGTTACAATTGGCAATGGCAGCGGGTTTGGCCATATTTACTGCAGAGTACGGATACCGGTTGGGAGTTTGGTCCACTGTTGCAGGGGCTTGGGGTAACGCTACAAATAACTGTAGTTAGTTTGTTTCTTTGTCTGGCGATAGGTTTAGTTTCCGCCTTGATGCGGCTTTCAAGTAGCCCCATGGCCCGTGGTATTGCTTGGGTATACCTTGAAGTGATCCGCAATACCCCACTGCTAATTCAGATTTTTATTATCTATTTCGTTTTTGCCCCCATCTTCGACCTCGGTCGCTTTGCCGCTGCAGTTTTGGCGTTAAGCTTGTTTGAGGGGGCGTATGCATCTGAAATTATTCGTGCAGGAATTTTGGCGATACCCGCAGGGCAGTGGGAAGCAGCATCTGCTTTAGGGATGACCAATGGCCAAAATTATCGTCACATTGTTCTGCCGCAGGCATTGCGGCAAATGATCCCACCGTTGACTAGTCAGGGTATTTCCCTGGTTAAAGATTCGGCTTTGGTATCTACCATTGCTATCTATGACTTGACCATGCAGGGGCAGCAAATTATTGCCGAAACCTTCTTGTCGTTTGAAGTTTGGTTCGTGGTGGCGGCAATTTATTTGTTAGTGACTATGTTTTTGGGAGCTTTGGTGAAATATCTAAATTATCGTTTTTCCGCTTATACAATATGAAATATTTGACTTATTAAGGAGAAGATTATGAAACTAAGAATTAGTTTACTGGTGTTATTGTTGCTAGCCATGTTTGTTGTTCCTCTATGGGCAGGTGATGCACGGCAGGATTTAGTCAAAGCTGGAGTGCCGGAACAAATTATTGCAAAGAACAAGCTACGAATTGGATTTTCAACATTTGTCCCTTGGGCAATGAAAGATAAAACTGGCGGTTATACTGGTTACGAAATTGAGGTAGCTAAGCAGTTAGCAGCAGATATGGGCGTTGAAGCAGTTTTTATTCCGACCAAATGGTCAGGTATTATCCCCGCATTGTTGACTGGAAAATTTGATATTATAATTGGTGGTATGGGGATTACACCAGCTCGACAACTTAAAGTTGATTTTAGTGATCCATATGAATTTTCTGGCATGTCTATTGTCGCTAATAGCAAGTTAGCAGGCAAAAGGGTTACTCTTGATGCTTTTAATGACCCAAAGGTTACTATTGTCGCAAGAATAGGGACAACCGCTGCTACCGCGGCAAAAGAGTATTTACCTAAAGCTAAACTGCGTTTGTTTGATGACGAAGGGCAGGCGTTACAGGAAGTTTTAAATAATCGTGCTATGGCGATGGTTGCTTCACAGCCATTTCCAGAGTTTAGAGTAGTAGACTATGCAAGCAAATTGTATCTCCCTTTAGCGGGGCAAACTTTCACTAAAGAACCAATTGGTTTTGCTGTTCGCAAAGGCGATGCCGGTTTTTTGAAATTCCTCAATAAGTGGATTGCCGAAAAAAATAGCGCTGGATGGTTGCAGGAACGTCACGCTTATTGGTTTACAACCAAGGATTGGGAATCTCAGGTCCAATAGGTTGCGAGGGTAAAACTGTTGTTGTCACAGAGAAAATCACACTGGGGATATTTTGATACCATTTTGCTGCTCCTGTTAGTTGGTGCTGCCGTTTATATTGGCTATCGAATTCACACTGGGCTCGAATATCGCTGGAATTGGCAAGTCATCCCGCAATATTTAATGCGCAAAGATCCAGTTGATGGCTGGGTGTTAAATTCTTTATTGCTAGGATTGATGACCACGATTCGGCTCAGTATTTGGAGTATTCTCCTCGCTTTGCCACTGGGTCTTGCGGTTGGTTTGCTGCGTACCAGTAACCAATTGTTTAATCGATGGGTAGGCAGTATTTACGTAAACCTGTTACGCAATTTGCCGCCACTGGTTTTGATTTTTATCTTTTACTTTTTTGTCGGTGACCAAATTCTCCCCTACTTTCACCTTGGTGATGGGCTTGATGCTGCACCTAGTTGGTTGCAACCGATAGTCCATTTATTGGTAGCTCCAGCAGAACAATTGGAAGCGTTTGTTGCAGCGGTAATAACTTTAGCCTTGTTTGAAGGGGCCTATATCGGTGAGATTGTCCGTGCCGGAATCGATAATGTTGAAACTGGTCAGTGGGAAGCCGCCAAGGCTTTAGGGTTAAGGCCTTGGCAGGTTATGCGTAACGTTGTATTGCCGCAGGCGCTACAACGAATGATTCCACCTTTAGCGGGACAAACAATCTCGACCATCAAAGATTCTGCCATTGTATCGGTTATTTCGATTCAAGAACTAACTTTTCAGGGTATGGAGTTGATGGCTTCAACTTATTTAACCTTTGAGGTTTGGATTACCATTACCGCACTATATTTTATTTTGACTTATGGCTGTTCTTGGCTGTTTGGACGGCTTGAATTACACTTAAGCAAAGCAAAAGCATAGGGCGCTTAATTATTGGCGTAGAGATTCTGTTATGAAAAATAAAATAATAATAGTGCTGTTATTGTTAGCCCATGTTCTTGGTTGTGCTCCACTTATGACGACGATTGCACCTCCAACCGTAAGCGTTACAACCTTTCGAGTGTTACCGGGGCAGGAGCTCGTTCCCACCTTTGAAATTGGCTTACATGTGGTTAATCACAATTGGACCGATCTGAAGCTAGAAGGGGTAAGCTATCAAGTAGAATTGGAAGGGCACCGGATCATTAATGGTGCTAGTAACCAATTGCCGGTGATTAAGGCTTATGGTGAGGGAGATATCGTGCTACAAGTGCAACCCGATTTGTTCAGTAGCATAAATTTATTTGCCGATTTAATGTCTCGTCCACGCAAAGGGTTAACCTTTAATCTGCACGCAATACTCGATTTTGGTGGATTAATGCCGAAAATACCAATACATAAAGAGGGGACAATTTCGTTGCTAGAATAGTAATAAGCGAAATAAGTTCTGAACCGCTGTTTATTGCGAACTATCCCTTACACCGTTAGGAATTAAGTGTGAAAAAAACTTTTAAAATGTCCCACCCAAAAATCAAAACTCCAAGGCTGGTAGAAGCCATTAAACATGAAGTAAAAAAATATATTCGCCGTGAGCGGAATAAAACTCTCCCCGATGACGTCGATTATTGGGATTTTGACTGTCGATATGGTGCTGACGAAGTAAGCAGTGAAGTCATCCATCTATCAGCAATTAACAAACATATCTCTCAGGCTGAAGAGCAACAATTGGAGTCGTTTTATTTGGAGGTTATGGTTAAGCCTGGCTACCGGACTAAAAAGCCGTTAGTCGATGTTCAAATAGATTTGCCTGAGTGACGTTTATGATTTTTACCAATTTTGATTGGAGTACATACTGTGACAAATAATGACGTATTACGCCGTTTGCGTTTTATATTCGACTTTAGTGATTCAAAAATGATCTCCTTGTTTGCCCTTGCGGATCATCAAGTTAGCAGAGAGCAAATTAGTGATTGGCTAAAAAAAGATGCTGATCCAGCTTATAAAGATTGTGACGATTCACAACTGGCAATTTTTCTTAACGGATTGATTAATGATAAGCGTGGGAAAAAAGAGGGGGCACAGCCAGAGCCTGAAACACGCATAAATAATAATATCATTTTTCGAAAGTTAAAAATTGCCCTTAATTTGCAGGCCGAAGGTATCCTAGAAATTATGGCGTTGGCTGAGGCAGAGTTAAGTAAACATGAACTTAGTGCTTTTTTCCGCCGCCCAGATCATAAACATTATCGGATTTGTAATGACCAAATTTTGCGATATTTTTTAAAGGGGATGCAGGTCAAGTATCGTGATGTTGAATAGTCTGGCTAAGGTTGTGTAATTAATTGTTTGTGATAATAAAAATTAGTAAACTATCCTTTCCACATAGAAACCTATAAAGGGGTGTTGCCATGAATGTAGAAGAAAAAGTTTTAGAAGTAATGCGTGCAGAGGGTGAACCACTAAATGCTGGCAAAATAACTGAGCTTGGTGGTCTTGAGCGCAAAGCTGTCGACAAGGCGATGGCGAAACTTAAAAAAGAAGAAAAAATTGTATCACCAAAGCGTTGCTATTGGACACCAGCATAGTTTTTAAGTGGTAGCAATGTAGGTC
>JADGED010000021.1:0-2799 GCA_016744555.1 Desulfuromonadaceae bacterium | reverse complement strand
TTATTACGTGTCTTATATTTCTTTTTCTGCCTATTTCAGCTATCGCGCAAAATTATGGGATGACAGAACAAGATATGCAAAACATGGTGGGCTTAATGCAAGAAATGCAGCAATGTGCGGCTAATATTGATCAGGCAGAACTTGAACGGGTAGGGACGCAATCTGAACGCTTTAGCGCCGAAATTGCTAATCTATGTGCAGCTGGAAGTCGTTCTGAAGCGCAACAAAAGGCAATTGCCTTTGGTAAGAAGATGATGAAAAACCCAGTTGTAATTCAAATGCAGAAATGTGCAGAAATTACGGAAGGTTTACCAATGGGTGGTTCGGAGGAATCATTTGCAGATGATTTTGATTTTTCTGACAGCCATGTTTGCGACGATTATTGAGCCTCACTAAGTAGGATCGTTCCTAGCAGGCTTTGTTCTCTAGTAGGTGCAGTTTTAACGTTTTATTTAATGGTAAGGGCTTAAAGCTCACAGGGTAATTCCTGCGAGCTTTAAGCCCTTTTTTCAATTATCGGTTTTCTTGTCTGTACTTACGCAAGGTCAAAGCGATCGAGGTTCATAACTTTGTCCCACGCGGCAATAAAGTCGAGTAGGAATTTTTGTTGGGAATCTTCGCAACCGTAAACTTCGGCGATGGCTCTAAGCTGAGAGTTTGAACCGAAGATAAGATCAACTCTGGTTCCGGTCCATTTGAGATCTCCAGTTTTACGATCTCGACCTTCAAATATATCACCTGCGTGTGATGTTGGTTTCCAAGTTGTGCCCATATCGAGCAAATTGACGAAAAAGTCATTAGTAAGTGTTTCTGGCTGCGTGGTAAAAACACCTAGGTGTGATTGGTCTGAATTAACACTTAAGGAGCGTAAACCGCCAATAAGTACAGTCATTTCTGGAGCCGTTAGAGTTAGTAGTTGCGCCCTATCTAACAACATTTCTTCTGCCGATACGGTGAATTTTCTCTTAAGGTAATTACGGAAGCCATCTGCCTCTGGTTCTAACACGGCAAATGAGTCTACATCGGTTTGTTCCTGCTTGGCATCGGTACGTCCTGGAGTAAAAGGGACTTTTATATCGTTGCCAGCTTTTTTAGCAGCGACCTCTATTCCAGTACATCCTCCTAGCACAATCAAGTCAGCGAGTGAGATTGCCTTTCCATCTGTTTGAATATTGTTGAACTCTATTTGAATTCCAGAAAGTATTTGTAGCACCGATTTTAATTGCACCGGTTGATTAACTTGCCAATCTTTTTGTGGGGCCAGATTGATACGGGCACCGTTTGCCCCACCTCGTTTGTCGGAACCTCGAAAGGTGGATGCTGATGCCCATGCGGTTGAAACTAATTGGGAGACCGATAAGCTCGAGGATATGATTTTATCTTTAAGATCAGAAATGTCGTGCTCGTCGATTAATTTTTCAGTAACTGCTGGAACCACATCTTGCCAGATTAGTTCTTCTGCAGGGACTTCGGCACCAAGATAACGGGAGCGTGGTCCCATGTCACGGTGAGTCAATTTGAACCATGCGCGCGCAAAAGCATCGGCAAATTCTTCAGGGTTTGCGTGAAAGCGTTTAGCGATTGGTTTATAAATTGGATCCATTCGCAGGGATAGATCTGCAGTAGTCATTATTGGCGGTTGGCGTTTAGACGCATCTTGGGCACCCGGTACCGCATTTGCAGCAGCAGGATCGCTTGGTACCCATTGCTGCGCTCCGGCTGGGCTTTTTACTAGGTTCCAATCATAGCCAAATAGAGTGTCGAAATAGGCCATGTCCCATTTCGTTGGTGTTGGGTTCCAGGCCCCTTCAATACCGCTACTGATGGTGTCATCACCACTACCGCTGCCGAAACTACTTTTCCACCCTAGCCCCTGTTCTTCAATTGCCGCTGATTCTGGGTCGGCACCAACTTGGGCGGCATCACCGGCACCATGACATTTACCGAAGGTGTGGCCACCAGCTACTAAGGCAACGGTCTCTTCGTCGTTCATTGCCATCCGTGCAAAGGTATCGCGTACATCTATTCCTGATGCCACTGCATCTGGTTCTCCGTTTGGCCCCTCTGGGTTAACGTAGATCAAGCCCATTTGTACTGCTGCTAGTGGATTATCTAGTTCCCGTTCACCACTGTAACGATTATCACCCAACCACTCATCTTCGGCGCCCCAGTAGATATCCTCTTCCGGTTCCCAAATATCCACACGGCCCCCACCGAAGCCGAAAGTTTTGCATCCCATCGATTCCAACGCGCAGTTGCCAGCGAGAATCATCAGGTCGGCCCAAGAAATTTTCTTGCCATACTTCTGTTTAATTGGCCACAGCAGCCGGCGGGCTTTATCGAGGTTAACATTGTCGGGCCAGCTATTTAGTGGAGCTAAACGCTGATTGCCAGTTCCGGCCCCACCACGACCATCACCGGTACGGTAGGTGCCAGCACTGTGCCACGCCATACGGATAAATAGTCCGCCGTAATGACCATAATCGGCTGGCCACCAGTCTTGTGAATCGGTCATTAATGCATACAGGTCCTGCTTAATGGCGTTGAGATTAAGCTTCTTGAATTCTGTGGCATAATTGAAAGCTTTGCCCATCGGGTCAACCATCTCGGAGTTTTGGTTGAGAATATTAAGTTTTAATTGGTTTGGCCACCAGTCGCGGTTCGAGGTGCCACCGCCGGCAACTTGTTTGCTAGTTTTTCCCGTTACTGGGCATCTACTTGGTTCGCTCATTGAATTGCCTCCTTGGTAAAAGTATTCATTGGCTTTTTTGCAACGCAAGAAAAGCATGTATGAATATT
>JADGED010000219.1 GCA_016744555.1 Desulfuromonadaceae bacterium | reverse complement strand
GCCAAGCATATTGTCACCTTGGAAGTTCTCGCCGACCTTCAAGCTCTCTCCTTCCGCAACAGCGATAAGTTGGGTGGAGGTACAGCACAGATTTATAAATTATTGCAGGCCGAGTTTACCCCTTATGACAATAGTCGGATTTTCCACGAGGATTTGGTGCGCTATCGGAAACTATTGTTCTCGAGTCAGTTGTTTGATGACTTGTCTGTGTATGCGGAAAAAGGATGAGCAACCTTTCTCTGCCCTTGGCAGCAGAAAAATTGATCCCCCATCGGCTGCCGATGCGACTTGTAGATGAGTTGCTTGAAGTCGATGGCAAAAGTGCAGTGGTTGCTGCACAAATTCCGGCAAATTGTCCGCTAGTTGATGCCAGCGGCAAGTTGGAAGAGGTTGCTTTGGTTGAGCTGATTGCCCAAAGCCACGCAGCACTCAGCGGTTATTATGATCAGTTGGAAGCTAGGCAGGTGCGGCAGGGTTTTTTAGTTGGGGTCAACAAGGCGGAATGGTTTGCTTCAGCGCATGTCGGCGACCAATTACTTATCAAAATTGATACGCTAGCCGAAGTAGAGAGCTTTATTGTTGCTAGCGGAGAAATTTGGTGTGGCGAAACCATGATTGCTAAAGGTGAGTTAAAGGCTTGGCTTAATTAAATTGAAGATTAATCTTGTTTTCAGTTTTTAACCCTTCTCCCCAAGGGAGAAGGTGCCAGAGTGGCGGATGAGGGGTTAGCTTTTAATTCCCCTCACCCTAACCCTCTCCCTAAGGAGAGGGAATATTGTGTGGATTGAATAATGGTAGCTAAAATTAAAACAAAATACCTGTGGTTAGGTTTGTTCCTTCTTGTTGCCCAACCGAGCTTCGCAGAAGACGTTGCGTTGGCACCACTGTTAGCAGAGTTAAAGCAGGCGGCAGCACAGACTACAACTCTATCCAGCCCGTTTGTGCAGGAAAAATATCTCGATATATTTGCCGAAAAGCTTTTATCGCAAGGGCAGTTCTCTTATCAGCAGCCAGATTTTTTGCGCTGGGAGTTATTAACTCCAGTGGCTTCCGGTTTTGTCCTGCGTGGTGAGCAAGGGGAGCGTTGGAATCAGCTTAGTGGTGAGGTGGAGAGCTTTTCGGTATCCACTGACCCGATCATGGGGATGATTGCCCAACAGTTGTTGGCGTGGGCAAAGGTAGATCTCGATTGGCTACAAAGCCGCTATCGGATGGAGCTGCAAACGGTTAAACCGCTGGTACTCCATCTTTATCCGTTAGATGCCGGAGAAGCCACTTTTATCGAATATCTACAAATTCAATTCGCTCCTGATCGTAGTCATGTCGTGGTGGTAAAGATGATTGAGCCGGGCGGAGATAGCACAACGATTCGGTTCACTAAGGTTGAGATCAATGCAGACCTGCCCACTACTACATTTCAGGTGCCCGAATAGTGATAGCTATGATTGGCGCCTGTTACCGCCATTTTAAATCACGCCGTGGCTGGTTACTAATCCTGTTGTTAGCTGTGGCAGTTGCGGCTGGTGTGCGAATCTCTAACCTACAGTTGGAAGATAGTATTACTGCGATGTTGCCCGATGGCGAATCGCAGGTTGCCCACGATTTTAACCTGCTACAGCAGGCGCCATTTGCTCGGCAGTTAGTGATCCATGTAAGGGCTACGGCAGAAGCTGGCAGTAATGAGTTGTTGGTTGCTACCGACGCATTACGTGATGCGCTGCCGCCGGAACTATTTATTAACTTGGTAAGTGGCCCCAGTGATGTCGCTGCGCCGCTATTGTTTGACCAGCTCGGAAATTATTTGCCGGTATTGGTTGATGCTGGTGACTTAGAATCTATCGCTGAGCAGTTATCGGCAGAAGCAATTGACCGCCGTATTGCTAACGACTTAGCGCAGTTGTTGCAGCCACAAGGGATCGGCTTAAAGGCTAAAATTCAGCGTGACCCGTTGCAGTTAGAAGGGTTTGCGCTGCAGAAATTGCAGTATCTAAATCCCATTCCGGCGGTGCAGTTGCAAGGCGGTCATTTTCTTAGCCAAGACGGTAAGTCAAGCTTACTCCTTGCTGACACCACGATACCGATTACCGATGCTGTCGGTGGGCGGGCACTGTTGGACGCTTTTGCCAGCGCCAAAGAAAAACTACCCGCTGGGATTAATGCGACGCTGATCAGTGGACATCCTTACACTTTGGCTAACGCCGAAACCATTCAAGCCGACATGAAACTGGTGTTGATTGTTTCGAGTATCGGTATTTTGCTGCTGTTTTTTGTCTTTTTACGCTCCCTGCGGGCACTGTTTGTGTACTTGTTACCCTTGTTTAGCATGGCCGCCGCATTGATTATGACCGGACTGTGTTTTGGTACAATTTCCGGGGTTACTGTTGGTTTTGGCGCAGTAATGTTGGGGATTACCATCGACTATGGTTTGCATGTCTATTTTGCGTGGCATTATGGGCGGGTAAAACAAGGGGAAGAGCAACTCCTGCGCGCCGTTTCTCGCCCAGTACTGTTTGGTGGATTGACGAGTCTCGCCGCATTTTCGGTTTTGTTAACATCGGCACTGCCGGGGCAGCGTCAATTGGCGGTTTTCTCGATGACCGGCATTGTCACGGCATTGGTCCTAGCGCTCTTGTTTTTGCCCCATTTTATTGGTAGCGGTAAAGCTAGTGAGCCAGTTTCTAGCCTACAACTTCGTCGCCATATTTATGATCGTAAGCCGCTGTTGCGACTTGTGGTTTTGGCTTTTTGGCTGTTAATTACCTGTTTTGCGGCAATTCAAGCGCAAAACCTGACAATTAATGCCGAACTGCGGCAACTCAGTTATCTTCCCCCAGAATTGCAACAAGCGGAACAGCAATTAAGCGAAACTTGGGGTGATATGCGTAGCCGGGCACTGGTCTTTTCTGCCGGAAAAGATTTAGAAACTGCGCTGCAAAATAATGATTTAGTTTGGCAAAAGCTTAAACAGTTAGGGCTGGAGGATGAAGTTGTCAGTTTGGCTCCATTGCTCCCCGCACAAAAAACGCAGCAACAGCGGATTGACGCATGGGAAGAGTTTTGGCAACGACATCAAGCAACCACTAGGGATCTAGTCCAAACTAGCGCCACTAAGCAACGGTTTTCAGCTACTGCGTTTGATCCATTTTGGGAGCGGGTGAACCAACCGCCACAATTACTAGGTTCTGAAACCCTGAGAGATTGGGGGCTGGAGCGAGCAATGTCAAGCTTGTTGCTTGCGAACGAACAAGGGTATCAAGTTCTTACCTTGTTCCCCGATCGGCCAGAATTGATTGCTGTTATAGATACCGAGTTCGCCCCAATTGCGGAGATAAATTTGGTTTCACAGCGCCGTTTTAGTCAGCAATTAAGTGCTGAAATAGGGGCCGATTTTAGCCAATTTGTCAGTTACGCTGGAGTGGCGGTAGTTGTTCTGCTGCTAGTGTTGTTCCGACGGCTGCGAGAATTATTG
>JADGED010000218.1 GCA_016744555.1 Desulfuromonadaceae bacterium | reverse complement strand
TTGATACTCTCCTTAATACAATGACCAATTAAAAAAAAGAAATAAAATCAGGGTGTAAGAACCTATTAGGAAGGTGTTAATTTTTTCATGGATTGACTGGTTGCGTGGCAGCATTCAATCTATAACAACATTTCCCTCTATAACCCAATAGTGTATATTTTTAACATACAGAGCGAACAATACTTGTAACCCCAACTTTTTGCAACAAAAATTCCCCCCATACAAGCAGAAGTTATCCCCTTATTAAGTTACATTGTACCATTTATTGAACAAAAAAAAGGTGGTTCCATACGGAACCACCTTTTTTATTCAACTTTATAGCAGTGCAGTTTTTAGTGAGCTAAAATTGCAAGCACGTGCTCGGTGAAAGGGTTAGCGAAAAGGATGATCATTGAAACAACAAATACATAAATTGCCAATGACTCGATCATCGCTAGACCGATCATCATAGTAGTCATGATTTTACCAGATGCGCCTGGGTTACGAGCAACACCCTCACAAGCGGCTTTAATTGCGATACCCTGACCAATACCAGTACCTACTGAACCAAGACCCATACCAATACCAGCTGCTACCATACACCATGCAAAAAATTCCATTTTGTTCTCCTCTTAACGGTTTTATTGTTCCTAAATATTATAGGACTTACTTTTCACCCATGCGAAAAGTTTAAATTATAGAGTAATTAGTGTGCTTCTTCCAAAGAACCTGCGATGTAAATCATCGCCAACAACATAAAAACAAATGACTGGATGAAAGCAATCAAAACACCCATCAACATCATCGGAATTGGCAGGAACAAAGGAACCAAAGCCAAGAAGATCATCAACACGATTTCGTGACCGTACATATTACCAAACAAACGTAAAGTCAGTGATAGTGGACGAGCAATATGACCGATCAACTCGATGATAAACATAAGCGGTGCAAGCCAGATAATTGGACCCATAAAATGCTTAAGGTAGCCAATACCATGCTTACGGAAGCCAACTACATGAGTTAAGACAAAAACTGTAAGTGCCATTGCTGCATTAGTATTAAGATCTGCCGTCGGTGGGTACAAACCAGGAACTAAGCCGATGAGGTTACAGACCAAAATAAACAGGGCAATAGTAGCAATGAGAGGAAAATAGGCTTTACCTTCTTTGCCCATAGTCTCTTCAATCATATTATCAATGCCACTAACCACAGCTTCCATCAAGTTTTGCGCCCCTGAAGGGACCATAGAAATTGATCTTGAAGCAAGAAACGCAACCAGAATAAGAATTGCCATTACTAGCCAAGTATAAGTAACGTGATTACCTACATGCAGGCCAAGTTGTTGTTCAATCCAATGTAAAAATAAAAATGGATGAGTCATGAATTCTAGCTCTCCTATTCAATATAGCCGCTTAGCGATTGTCACCAGCAGATTTATAACTACGACAGATAGTCCTACCATTAATGCTACTGGATGAACTCCACCACGCACTAAAAGTAAGTAAATCGAACTTGCGATAAATATCAGTCGAAACAGATAATTGCGTTTAAATCCTTTTTCCGCACCGGAAACCGGATTACCTAAAACTTTAAACAGCGAACGCCCCAACCAGCGATAATTTATAATCACTAGTACTCCACCAGCCAACACGCCCATGGTTACTGGTAATGACTGCCAAAGGAGACTTCCAAGAACTAGAACAACTAGTATTATCCAGTTGCGTTGCGCCATTAGTGCCAGTAATTGGTCATCCTGTTCCATCTTGACCATCACCGCCATTTTTATTTTCGAGTTCTTGCCGCTTTAATTCTCTTGTCGTCAGGATATACATATTTCTAAATCCTGAGATTATACCAATCGCCAGCA
This sequence comes from Desulfuromonadaceae bacterium, assembly GCA_016744555.1. Taxonomy (GTDB): domain Bacteria; phylum Desulfobacterota; class Desulfuromonadia; order Desulfuromonadales; family Geopsychrobacteraceae; genus Desulfuromusa. The sequence goes on along the minus strand of JADGED010000218.1, from coordinate 1,645 downwards.
TAATCAGAGTGAATAATGGCTTAGTTTCAAGCCAGTCATCGAGATATATTCCCATAAATAGTCCGATTAGAATCGAAGCTACTAAGGATATCCCCACGCTGGAGAGAAAACCCATACTTTTAAATAGTTCACGTCTATTTTCTGCCATTTGGAGGTATCACCCCGCTGAGATCAGCCACAAAAGCGGACATTAAGTACCATAAGGTAGCAAGCTTAGTCAAGCCAGATATTATCTGGCAAAGAAGGTTAAGCTGTACCCCACCTTGCTCATAGCAATAAAAAACGCTCCGGTGGGATCCGGAGCGTCTAAAGATAAAACTATTTAAAGTTTTTTATACTTTTTTCAATTCGATTGCGATTTGATTGTCACCATCAGCAACTAACTGCTGTGCACCTAAATCCATAAAGTTGTTCGGAGCAAAAACCAAACCCTGAGGAACTGAGTCGGTGACTGTTACTTTGCTGACCGTTGCCCCAACTGAGCTGGTAAACTTAACTTTATCACCATCTACTGCACCAACTGCATCGGCATCAACTTTATTTAACTGGAACATTCCTTCAGGCTCAACTTCAAGTTGATTCGCTGCCCACATCGAGGTAGTCCCGAAATGGCTAGCTGAAGTTCCGGTTAACAATTGCAACCCGCTAGTAGCATCTGCAGCACTAATCAATTGATAACGCAACCCTTGTGATGCCGCAACAAATGGCTTCTTAACACAGGTACGCCGGACGTCATCGCCACACTCTACATCTGCATAGAGGGATGTTAATTCATTAATTTCTGCGTTCAAATCAACACAGCTATAATTTACTGCTGTTTTAGTTAAGCGTCCGAATAATTCCGCGAAAATCGCACCATCCTCACGGCTCTGACCTAGAGGACGAAGTGCAGGCTTAATACTACGGACGGTTTTATCAAGAGCAGTAAAGCTACCTGATTTTTCTGCAAAGGTGCAGCCTGGTAATACAACGGTGGCTAATTTAGTTATTTCAGTTGGGAAAATATCTTGCGCAACCAAAACTTCAACTTTTTCTAGTGCTTTTAACCAACGCTTACTATTAGGGAAGTTCAGTAAATTGGCAGCGGCAAGGTAGAGAAACCTAACCTTTCCGGCTTCAATTTCTTGCAAGATACCATCTGCGTCTAGACCAGCTTCTGGCAATTCACAACGCCAAGCAGCAGCAAATTTCTGCTTATTTTCATCGTATGGCTGGAACCCAGGTAAAGCCTCTGGGTAAACACCCATATCAAGCACACCTTGAGTGTTTCCTTTATCATCTAAAGGATACAGACCGCCATTAGAGCCAATAGCACCACTAAGTATTGCAAGGTTAGCAACTGCAGAAGACTTCGAAAGACCAAATGCTGACTTACTAATGTCACTACCAAAAACAATTGCTACATTTTTTGCTTCACCTAAAATATCTGCAGCCTGCTCTAAAGCTTCTTGGCTCAAGCCAGTACTTGCGATTACTTTAGCAAGATCTACCTCAGCTAAATGTTCTTTTAATTCTTCATAATTGGAAACGGTCAGCTTAAGAGCTTCCTCATCCAAATGCCCACGATCTGACAACAGACGGCCTAAGCCATTGGCTAAACAAATCTCACTACCATGCTTATAGCTTTTAACCAACGCTTACTATT
>JADGED010000217.1 GCA_016744555.1 Desulfuromonadaceae bacterium | reverse complement strand
TATGACCTATTTTAGGTTAATTGATGTGGTCAGAAAAAGGCACCCGATCTCTTTGCCTTCCTGCGGCAAGCTCCAGCCATGAAAGCACATCTTTACGGAGCGGCAAAAACTTTGATTTTGTAGTTGCCCATGACCTGTTCGCCATTAGAGACGGAACGGATCGTTGGGCGACGAACGAACTATAACGATTTTACGAGCTGCAACTTTTACGACACCAGCTAACAAATTAAGAGAGCTGCAACGCAGCTGAGAAATATTTTTAAATTGCTAACATGCGGAAATGGCAGAGACTCTCGCGACAGAAATAAAAAGAGTTCCTTTTGCTTTGTTTTCTTTGCGAGACAAAGAGAATGACGGCGGTCATCGGTCCGCAAACCGACGGTCTTGCCCATGATTTTAGATTTTAAACAAAAAAAGGGTTGTCACCGTAAAGTAACAACCCTCATTTTGTTTAACCATTTACCAAATATGTCGAGCCTAAATACTATTTAGGCCAATGCTCCAAATTCATCCCTGAAACTTTCTCAACAATCCTCACAACCTGATAACTGTAACCGTACTCATTATCATACCAAACATAAAGAACACAGCGGTTACCTTGAACTATCGTAGCTAGTGAATCGACAATGCCTGCATAAGAAGAGCCAACCATATCGGTTGAAACTGCTTCGGGAGAATTAGTGTAATCAATTTGATCTTGTAGCGGTGAGTCTAATGAAATCCCACGTAGATAGTCGTTTAACTCTTCAACCGTGGTTTCATTTTTCAAAGTTAAGTTAAGAATTGCCAACGAAACATTTGGGGTAGGTACCCGAATGGCATTACCGGTTAACTTGCCAGCTAGCTCAGGCAAAGTTTTAGCAACGGCTTTAGCTGCGCCAGTTTCAGTAATAACCATGTTAAGTGGTGCACTGCGCCCACGACGCTCTTTGTTGTGATAATTGTCAATTAGGTTTTGGTCATTTGTGTAACTGTGGCAAGTCTCAATGTGACCGGCTTCAATCCCAAATGCATCGTTGACTGCTTTAAGAACAGGAACAATTGCATTGGTTGTACAGCTGGCAGCCGAAAGAATAGCATCATCATTTTCTAGCAATTCGTTATTGACTCCGTAAACGACATTAGGAATGTCACCTTTTCCCGGAGCGGTCAATAAAACCTGTGATGCTCCAGGTGATTTAACGTGGCGACCTAGCCCCTCACGGTCACGCCAAATTCCGGTGTTGTCGATAACAATGGCATTGTTGATGCCATATTTGGTGTAGTCAACCTCTTCTGGAGAATTGGCGTAGATAATCTTAATCATGATGCCGTTGGCGATAATGGCATTCTCTTCTTCATCGATCCGAATAGTTCCATTGAAGTGACCGTGAACTGAGTCACGTCGCAAAAGACTGGCACGTTTGGCGAGATCGTTCTTACTCCCTTTGCGGACAACAGCAGCACGAATACGTAGATTGTTACCGCCGCCAGATTGTTCAATTAAAATCCTAGCCAAAAGACGGCCAATACGACCAAAGCCATAAAGAACAACGTCGCGTGGCTCCTTTAATTGCTGGCTAATACCGGTGTTAAGCCCTTCCAATTGTTCGGCAACAAAGCTATCAACATCATCACCACCCTGCTCTTGAAACCGTAGCGCTAAGCGAGCAAGGTCGACTTTGGCAGGTGCTAGGTTCAACTTTGTCATTGCTTGGAGGATAGGATAGGTGTCTTTAACCCAAATTTCCCGATCAATAATTTGCCGGGCAAAACGGTGTGCCCGTAAAATATCGATAGTCGACTGGTTAACTAAAGGGCGATCAAAGACGGTGCAGGCGACCTCTTGGTCACGGTAAAGCTTTCCGATTAGTGGTGTCATTGCTTCGGCAATGGCTTCGCGTTCTTTCCACTCATTGAAGTACTTGTCAGTTTTTTTGTCGACCATTTTGGGCAAGCCTCTCGTTTGTTGGTTGATTTATTTAAAAGTATTATTGTGAGTAACTAAAATCAGCGTATTCTATTTTAACTAAACTGTTTTTGCAACCGCCTTTGCACTACAAAAATGCTCTATATTTATAGCAAAAATAAAGTTTTTTACTAACGCTGGATATAGTGTTAAAAATAAATGGAATAGTTAATTTGAAATATTTAAAAATATCTTGATTGTAGGTGGCTTTCTGGATCAGAGGAGTTGCTAAAAATAATAGGTTTGGTATTATTCTAAAGCCTTTTGAGTAAGGTATATAATAATTCGAAAGATATGTTTAGCAAGGCGGTTGCTGGCGGCTATGCAATACCTGCCTATAACTTTAATAATCTTGAGCAATTGCAGTCAATTATTACTGCTTGTGTGGAAACCCGTTCACCGGTCATTATTCAGGTGAGTAATGGCGCGCGAAATTACGCCAACGAAACAATGTTACGTTTTATGGCGACCGGTGCAGTACAAATGGCTAAGGAGATGGGGGTAGATCTCCCGATTGTGTTGCACCTTGATCATGGTAATTCGTTTGAACTGTGTAAAAGTTGTATTGATTCCGGATTTTCCTCGGTAATGATTGATGGTTCTCATCTCCCCTTTGATGAAAACGTTGCGCTCACCCGCCAAGTAGTGGAATATGCCCACCAATTTGATGTGTCGGTAGAGGGTGAGTTAGGGGTTCTCGCCGGGATAGAAGACGATGTTGTGGCCGAAGAATCTACCTACACCCAACCGGAAGAGGTAGAAGAGTTTGTCAAAAAAACTGGTGTTGATTCGCTGGCAATTTCTATTGGTACCAGCCATGGCGCATATAAATTTAAGCTAAAAGAGGGCGAGTCGGTTCCGCCGTTGCGGTTTGATATTTTGGCCGAGTGTGAAAAACGGATTCCTGGTTTCCCGATTGTCCTGCACGGTGCTTCCAGCGTTTTACAGAAGTACGTTAAGTTGATCAAGCAGTATGGCGGTAATATGGACGGCGCAGTTGGTGTTCCAGAAGAGCAATTGCGCAAAGCGGCAGCTAGCGCTGTGTGTAAAATTAATATCGATTCTGATGGCCGTTTAGCCATGACTGCCAAAGTACGTGAGTTTTTGGCTAACAACCCAGAAGAATTTGACCCACGTAAATTTCTTGGTGCGGGGCGCAGTGAGCTGATTGATTTGATTAAACACAAAAACGAAGCAGTTCTTGGTAGCGCTGGTAAAGTCTAATCATAGGTAAGTTTTTCGGCTAAGCGTTAGCGGTTATTGCTACTTGTTGTAGGTTCGCTGATCATTATATGCTGGGAGTACGTAATAAGTTACGTGTTCCCAGCATTCTTAGTTTATTGTTCAGTTTTTGAGGCTATGTTTCATTTTCTTTTGTCATCGTAATTCCGTAGTGGGGCGGTATGCGGGTGTAACCGGGATATTTAGGAAAAATATGCAACCTTATCCAGTTTCAGTTGGGCACCGCTTACCTCTTGGCGCTAATGCAGGGCCTAAAGGGACCAATTTTTGTATTTTTTCTCGTCATGCCACTGCAGTGCAATTACTTCTT
>JADGED010000216.1 GCA_016744555.1 Desulfuromonadaceae bacterium | reverse complement strand
TTATAGAAGAATCCAAGTTTAAATCGGGAATTATTTATGACAAATCCTTTAAAAAAACATTATGAGATAATAAATGTTATCGACACCCTGTCTGGTCATTACTTACAGGGTAAAGTTAAAGCCTTACGTTTAGCTATGGTTGCTTTACTTTCTGATGGTCACCTTTTGCTTGAAGATATACCTGGTCTCGGAAAAACAACTTTGGCTTTGGCGTTATCTAGAGCTCTTGGTTTGTCGTTCGGACGTATTCAAAGTACTAGTGATTTGCTCCCTTCAGATATTACTGGTTTATCTATTTTCGATCGTGAAAAGAACGATTTCCGTTTTATTAAGGGACCAATATTTAATCAAGATCTATTGGTCGATGAAATTAATCGTGCTATGCCAAAAACACAAAGTGCGATGCTTGAAGCAATGGAGGAGCGCAAGGTTACCATTGAAGGAACCAGTTATCCCCTACCCCAAACATTTATGGTGATTGCTACCCAAAACCCGCTTGAACAAATTGGTACATATCCCCTACCAGAATCACAGCTTGACCGTTTTTTAATTACTACAGATATAGGTTATCCACCACCTAGTCTGGAAAAAAGATTATTCATGATGGTGGTATTCGGAACAGAATAATTGATATTAAGCCAATGTTGTCATTAGATGATATCGAGGAGGCTAAGCAAGCTGTTAGTGAAATTCACCTTAACGATAAGTTGGTGGAATACATTTTTGCAATTTCACAAGAAAGCCGAAATAATGGTTTTATTTCTGCTGGTATCTCTACACGAGGAGCAATTAGCATGGCTGCAGCAGCTCGTGCGGCAGCCTACCTTGATGGTCGTAGCTATGTAATTCCTGAAGATGTCAAGCTGATTGCAGGTCCTGTTGCTGCTCATCGTTTGATTCTTCTGCCTGAGCACCAATCTCTAAATAAACGTGAGGTGTTACTATCAATTCTCGACAACGTCACCGTTCCTATGGTTTAAAGCTAACAAAAGCAGGAACGGTTTATATCGTTATGACTCTGCTGCTTGGGTTCGGGGCTGTCAATACTGGCAATAATCTGCTCTATCTGATGGTGTCTGCTCTGCTTGGATTTATGTCGGTATCTGGATTTCTTGGTCACTGGAATTTAAAAAATCTGCAATTGAGCTTAGAACCTCCAGATGAAATATATGCTGGTCTGGAAACGCTGGTCAGGGTTTCAGTTATCAACCAACGACGTTGGCTACCTGCATTTCTGCTCGATTTTTCTTTCAACCATACCTATCTGCAGTGCGGTCACGTAGCTATATTGAAACCCCACGAACAAAAAGGGATCGGGGTACCAGTTACCTTCAACGAGCGTGGTGACCATAGTCCACATAAATTAGCAGTTAATTCAACTTTTCCCATCAATTTTTTTATACGTTATCGTTATTTTAATATCAAGCATACTATAACGGTTTTTCCGAGGCCTTTCCCTTGTTACAACCAAGGTAGTTCAAATCTGCAACAGGTACATGGCAATCGAGATTCTTTACAACGAGGATCTGAGGGAGACATAAGTAGAATTGGTGACTATGTAGGTGGTGAACCTATGAAAAAGATCCATTGGAAACTCAGCGCCCGCCACGACAGCCTAAAAATAAAAGAATTGTCAGAGCAGCAGCAGACTCCGGTTGAGATCAATCCATTAACATTACCTGGTCGTAGTCTAGAGCTAAAGTTGAGTTGCGCTGCATATCTAATCAATGACCTCATTCGTCGGAATCAACCGGTTGGACTTAATCTGGATAATCAATTGATTGCACCTAGTGTTGGTGTCGCCCATAAAATCTATTTATTAAAAATGTTGGCTCATTATGGTAAGGATTAAAACGCTCCTAGATATATTGACCTACTTGGTGGTCATTTTAGGTTTTGGCCCATTGTTTTTGTGGCTTGACCCCTTAGTGAAATTTGTGGTGGTTGGAGCTTTTATTGGTGGGATTATCTGTGATAATAAGCAGCTTTATTGGATCGGTTCACGTATCTCAACGGCATTGACTCTGCTATTTTTTGCCCTCTACAGTGTGCAGTTCAACCTCAATAATGTTGTACCCCCAGCCATAAATATTCTAGCTTTGTTGCTCAGCATTCGGCTCCTTACCGAAAAGCATGGGCGCCATTATTTGCAGATCTTTGTTCTTGCTCTTTTCTGCTTGGCAGGTTCTTCTTTACTCAGTTTGAATATTTCTTACCTTCCTGCTCTAATTATGATGGTGGCAGCAGTTACTATTGGTTTGGTTTTGCTGACCTTCTTTCACCGTGATCCCAGTTTGCGGCTCAATCGGCAGCAACTATCAATTCTGCTAAAGACCTCTGCTATTCTTCCTGTAGGATCACTGGTCTTAATGCTATTTTTATTTGTTATTTTACCGCGTACTCAATATCCCTTATGGAACTTTCTCAATCCTAAAACATCAGCAAAAACAGGTTTCAGTGAAGAGGTAAGACCTGGAGCGTTTGCAAGCAACAATGCCGACAAGAGCGTAGCTTTCCGGGTTAAGTGCGATGAAATTGCGGCTGAGGATCTCTACTGGCGCGGCACAGTGATGAACACCATTGATGGTACGGTTTGGAAACGGGTCATTCCAGAACAGGAACAGCTACAAATTATTGGCGGCCAACCAATCAGTTATACCGTTACCTTGCCTGCTACAAATGAGCATTTTTTATTCACTATGGACCTGCCGGTTAGTCTTGAAGGTGTTCGTCATCGTGAGGATGGTGATCGAGTTTTTATTACTCATCGTCGTTTGGACAAGAGTTTAACTTACCAAGGGCAATCCATTGTTGGCGGTAAGTTACAGCAGGATTCTAGATTAAACCATCTACTTTACTTAAGTGTACCCACAACATTGTCGTTACGCATCAACCAAGTAGCAGCACAAATCCGTCAGCAAACCGGCAAACTTAATGAAAGACTTACCTTGCTCGAGGATTTTTTTCGTGATCAACAACTAAATTATGCAACCACAGATTTGCCCGGTTCAACAGCCCCTATCGACGAATTCTTATTTGAAAAAAAACGGGGTTATTGTGAATTCTTTGCTTCCTCATTTGCCCAGTTATTACGTTTATGTGAGATACCTACTCGCTTGGTAGGTGGTTATCATGGTGGTGAATACAATAATCTTGGTGGTTATTATCTGGTAACGGAGGAATTAGCTCATGTGTGGGTAGAAGTCCTTATTGATAACAATTGGCAACGGGTCGATCCGAGCCGTTTCGCCGTCAATGCAGGTAGTGCTTTACTATCATTACGGCAACAGGGGTTATCAATGTTTGAACGCACGATCGACGGTGCAGAATATATGTGGACACAAGTTGTAATCAATTATGATCTTCGGCAGCAACTTAATTTAATAAAATATAGCGGTCGTGAACTCAAAAATCTTCGACCCAACCTAGCTAAAATTAAAGTACCAATATTGTATGTTGGTGCTATTTTAATGCTGTCTATAGTGCTTATTTTGTGGTGGCGTCAACAT
>JADGED010000215.1 GCA_016744555.1 Desulfuromonadaceae bacterium | reverse complement strand
TTGTAGTACCAGAGGCAGAGTAAACAATTTAAACTTCAGTGATGCAGTAATGATGGGCCTAGCTGATGATGGCGGATTACTGCTACCAGAACAAATCCCAACCTTGACTAAAGCTGAGTTAGAAAAACTAAAAAAATTACCTTATGCTGAACTTGCTTTTCAAATTATTTCCAAATATGCCACCGACATTCCAGCACCAGACCTACAAGACATAATTGACCGATCATATGAAAGCTTTAGCAGCACCGAAATAACCCCTCTAGTAAAGCAAGATGGACTTTATATCCTTGAGTTGTTCCACGGACCTACCCTTGCCTTCAAAGATGTAGCGTTACAGTTTTTAGGGAACTTGTTCGAGTATTTTCTCCTTAAAAACAATAAGCACATGAATATTGTTGGTGCAACAAGTGGTGATACTGGTAGTGCTGCTATTTATGGCGTACGGGGCAAAAAAAACATCAACATTTTCATTTTGCACCCGGAAGGAAAAGTTTCACCAATCCAAGAACTACAAATGACTACCGTTACTGACAACAATGTTTTTAATCTTGCAATTGATGGAACATTTGATGATGCGCAAGCGATTGTTAAAGATATTTTCGGTGATTTAGACTTTAAACATGAACATGCACTTGGAGCGGTGAATTCGATTAACTGGGCCAGAGTCTTAGCTCAGGTTGTTTACTACTTTTATGCCTGCTTCCAAGTGCAACAAGATACTGGTGCAGATAAAATAGACATATCTGTACCAACGGGTAATTTCGGTGATATTTTTGCCGGATATATTGCAAAGTCGATGGGTGCTCCAATTGGAAAGCTAATCTTAGCGACAAACGCCAACAACATACTCAGTCGTTGTATTAATTCTGGTGATTACTCAATGGCCGACGTTCACCATTCCCTGTCGCCATCGATGGACATCCAAATTGCCAGCAATTTTGAACGCTACCTTTACTACCTGCTTGGATGCGATGCTGAAAAAGTAGCTACATCTATGGAATACTTTAAACAGCATGGGCAGCTTGATTTTACCGCTGCGGAAAAACAAAAACTACAGCAAGACTTTTCTGCTGGCAGCATTGATGACACTGAGACCGTAGCGACTATCCGCACATTTAATGAAGCTACTGGCTATATTCTCGACCCCCATACCGCAATTGGCGTTGCAGTTGGTAGAAAACACACCACCGTAAATCCGCTAGTTTGTTTGGCTACTGCTCATCCGGCTAAATTTGGTGATGTAGTTAAAACAGCCACTGGTGTAGATCCAGAGTTACCTGCAGTTTTTTCTGACCTAGCTACACGGGAGAAAAAAATGACTACTATTGCTGCCGATATTAATTTGATAAAAAAATTCGTTAGCAAAAACGCAATTTAAACTTTACCTAGCTATAAAAAAATAATCCTCCCTACCAGTATGGTAAGGAGGATTGTCATATAAAAAGGCCTCCAAAGTAACTTGGAGGCCTTTAGTTTTACTTATTTTTACAACATGAACTGCTTACTAGCAATCGAAGTAGAGGGCAAACTCTTCTGGACAAGGACGCATCCGTACTGGGTCAACCTCAGCTTCACGCTTGTAACTGATCCACATATCGATAACGTCTTGGGTAAAGACATCACCTTTTAGGAGGAAATCATGATCTTGCTCTAGATTGTTCAACGCATCTTCTAGAGAACTTGCAACCGTTGGGATATCTTTAAGCTCCTCTGGTGACAAGCCGTAGATATCTTTGTCAAGAGGCTGGCCTGGATCAATCTTGTTTTCGATACCATCAAGACCTGCCATCATCTGCGCAGCAAATGCCAAATAACCATTAGATGAAGCATCTGGGGTACGATACTCAACCCGTTTGCTATTTTCACCACTAGCTACTGGAATCCGCAATGATGCAGAGCGGTTTCGGTTGGAGTATGCCAAGTTAACTGGAGCTTCAAACCCTGGGACCAAACGCTTATAAGAGTTGGTGGTTGGGTTGGTAAAAGCACAAAGTGCTTTAGCGTGCTTAATGATACCACCAATGTAGTACATAGCAGTTTTAGATAGACCACCATAGCCATCGCCAGCAAATAAGTTCTTGCCATCTTTCCAAAGAGACTGGTGACAGTGCATTCCAGAACCGTTATCATTGTAAATTGGCTTAGGCATAAAAGTAACGGTTTTGCCATTGCGATGAGCAACATTTTTAACAATATACTTAAACCATTTAAGGGTATCACCCATGGCTAGCAAAGAGTTAAAACGAATACCAATCTCATTTTGACCGCCACTTGCAACTTCGTGGTGAACAACTTCTACAACGATACCTACACTTTTAAGAACCTGCACAATTTCATTACGCAAATCAACATGAGAATCAGTTGGTGCGCAAGGGAAGTAACCCTCTTTATGACGCGGCTTGTACCCAAGGTTAGGGAACTCTTCGCGACCAGTATTCCAAGTACCTTCGTTTGAATCTACTGAATAGAAAGATTCGTTAGCGCTAGAAGCATAACGAACATCATCAAACACAAAGAATTCTGCTTCAGGGCCAAAGTATGCAGTATCAGCAATACCTGAGGATTGAAGATATGCTTCAGCTTTTTTGGCAATAAAGCGTGGGTCACGGGTGTAACCTTCACGGGTAATTGGATCCATAACATCACAAATCAAGCTTAGTGTAGTTACTTGGATAAATGGGTCAATTTTAGCAGTAGTTGCATCTGGAACCAAAAGCATATCGGAGTTATGAATTGGCTGCCAAGCACGGATAGAAGAACCATCAAAACCGATACCCTCTTCAAAAGTATCTTCATTTACTTGATCCATAGGGGCACTAAAGTGCTGCCATACTCCAATAAAGTCGAGAAATTTAAAATCAACCATCTCGCAATCATTATCTTCTGCAAACTTAATAACTTCACTTGGTGTCATGTTTCTTAGCTCCTTTAATCTGTTTAAAAAGTAAAACTTGTTTGACTAACGATTTAATATTGTGCTTCTAAATAGCGTCCTCGCCCCGTTCACCGGTACGAATACGAACAATTTCATCAATTGGAGTAACAAAAATCTTACCATCACCAATACGACCAGTTTTAGCCGCTTCAGCAATTGTGTCAACAACCTGAGAAACAACCTCATCAGAGACAATGATTTCCATTTTAATTTTAGGAATAAAATCGACTACATATTCGGCTCCACGGTAAAGCTCGGTATGACCTTTTTGGCGGCCAAAACCTTTTACTTCACAAACAGTAATTCCCTGAATGCCAATCTCGTTTAAAGCCTCTTTTACCTCATCAAGCTTAAATGGCTTAATTATCGCTTCAACTTTACGCATTAAATGTGCCTCCTTTTATAACTTCTGAATATTTTATATTTAATTTTCAAACTAAAATGTTAGCAAGGAACACGCCACATCACTAAAAAACAAAGTAAGTGTTATTTTCCATAGACTTAGAGCAGTTGGCGCAAATTACACTTAAGACAGCACTTAATAGTTGCACAAAATACAACCACCAAAACCTGAAAATGCACAAAATATAGC
>JADGED010000214.1 GCA_016744555.1 Desulfuromonadaceae bacterium | reverse complement strand
GTTAACTTGAGGTGCAGCATTGTCTTCACAGCCAGCAAAAACTGGATTTATTCCAAACAAAAACAATGAGGAAAGCAGTAAAAATAGACCTTTTACTAGTGTATTTAACATGCTTTTTTCCGTATATTTACTAGAATTCAAGGTGTTGTTTTTTACTTTCACTATTTATACCGATAAAGCAGGGATTTTACAGCGTATAGCCACAGAATGTTATCTATTAAACACATAGTCTTTTCCATATTTTCAGCCAGGCATTATTTGCCTGTGCTTGCCCTTTTCAACATAATAGCCAGCACGACAGCAATAGCAGAAACAGAATACAATAAACAGGAACCTATCTTTCCGATTCCGACGAAAGTTGAAGTAAATGAAGCTCGAGCACAACTAGGTGAAAAGTTATTTACTGATGTACGATTATCAAAAGACAAAAACATCGCCTGTTCTTCCTGCCACCAACTGTCTGCAGGCGGTGATGATAATGTCGCATTCGGTATATCCAGCTCAGCTGATCATCATATCGTCAACACGCCGAGCATATTTAACGCACGATATAACTTTAGACAAAACTGGGACGGTTCAAGTAACACCTTACAAGAACAAATAGAAACCGTGATAACCAACCATCATGAATTTAATAATCAATGGAGCAGTGTCCTTACTGAACTGTCACAAGATGAAATATTAACAAGAGAGTTCAATCGCACGTACAACGATGGTTTAACCAAAAATAATATAATTGATGCTATCGTTGAATTTGCAAACACACTTATTACACCAAATGCACGATTTGACCGCTACCTCAGAAATGAAGATAACGTCATGACAAAGAAAGAAATTGATGGTTACCACGTCTTCAAAGACCTGGGCTGCATTTCCTGCCATCAGGGTATCAACATTGGTGGGAATCTATACCAGAAGTTTGGTGTTTTTTATAACTACCTGGCTGAGCGCGGAAATATCAGTAAAGTTGATTATGGGCGAATGAATCAGACTAGTAGACAATTCGATGCATTTGTTTTCAAGGTCCCCTCTTTAAGGAACGTAGCAGTCACAGCGCCCTACCTTCACGATGGCAGTGCCAAAACAATCGAGCAAGCCATTACCATCATGGGACGAACACAGTTAGGAAGATCCTTAACTGAAAATGAAGTTTACCTCTTAAAAGCCTTTCTAAAAACACTGACCGGAGAATATAAAAACAAACCGCTGGATGACGCATCATGAAAAAGAGACGCACTCATTACTGGATAGGGTTTGTCCTGCTAGCGCTTATTATTAGTTTCTTTTTCTATAAGAGTGTTTTTAAAGATTTGCCACTCGATGAAACGCTTTCCACCATTGAAGAAATACAAGATATTCAAGTTCAGCTGCATCGCGATTTATTACGTTACAGAAGCAACCAGATCCGACAATACGATACACTCAACGATACCTTAAATAATTTAAACGACAACATTATGTATCTAAGCGACAGCGATGTTGCTAATAATGAAATCGGAATAGAAGTTATCAGCAATCTTAAAAGCTTGATTACTCATGAAACAGATCTGGTAGAAGACTTCAAAACACATCATTCAATTCTACAGAACTCTTTATTTTATATTTCTAATGAAAGTAAGGATTTGTATTCCACCAAACCAAAAGCCGAATCAAAACAACAATTACGTACAACTGCCGAACTTATTACATTGTTACTGGAATATAACAAACACCCTGAAGACAATAATGCTAATAAAATTTATCCATTAATAAACTAAAGTTTTGATTTTTAAGTTCGTTAGTATCTTGTACGCCAATAGCTTATGTTTATTTAAGGATAAGTCTAATGATTTTTAGGATAAGTTTTAGCCGACCTGAGTTGATCATATATACAAGCTTATGGCTTGCCAGCCATAAGCTACAAGAACAAAAGCCTTACGGGTTTAAACATTATTTATTGTAATGTTGTTTATACAAAAAGCTTACCACCTGTTATGCTTTTGCTATTGACGCATGGTGGCAAGCCATAAACCTAAACTTGTTCAAGTTCAATATCAATACCCAAAGATCGAATTTCTTTCACCAAGACGTTGAATGATTCGGGCATTCCGGCTTCCATACGATGATCACCATCAACAATGTTTTTATACATCTTAGTTCGACCATTCACATCATCCGATTTAACTGTCAGCATTTCCTGTAAAGTATACGATGCCCCATAAGCTTCCAAGGCCCATACTTCCATTTCACCAAAACGCTGTCCACCAAATTGCGCTTTACCCCCTAGCGGCTGCTGAGTGACCAAGCTATAAGGCCCTGTAGAACGAGCATGCATCTTGTCATCAACTAAGTGATTCAATTTGAGCATATACATGTAGCCAACCGTTACAGGACGTTCAAATGCTTCTCCTGTTCGACCATCAAATAAAGTCACCTGACCGTTGCTTTTGCCTAAACCTGCTAACTCTAGCATAGATTTAATTTCTTGTTCACTCGCCCCATCAAAAACGGGAGTAGCCATCGGTACGCCATCACTTAGATTTTTTGCTAATTCCAGTATTTCTAGGTGAGTCAAAGAATTTAAATCTTCTTGCTTTCCACTAGAGTTGTAAATTTTGTCCAGAAATGCTCGTAAATTGTCAAGAGAGTTATCCCCATCAATGCGGTGCCGTTTTTTGATGAGTTGTAATTGCAAAGCAATTTTTTCCCCCAGTTTTTTTGCGGCCCAACCTAAGTGCGTTTCTAATACTTGTCCAATGTTCATCCGAGATGGCACACCAAGTGGGTTTAACACAATGTCTACAGGCAGACCATTTTCGGTATAGGGCATGTCTTCAACAGGGACAATCATGGAAACAACACCTTTATTACCGTGTCGCCCTGCCATTTTGTCTCCAGGTTGTATTCGCCTTTTTACTGCTAGGTAAACTTTAACCATTTTGAGTACGCCAGGTGCCAAATCATCACCTGTCATCAATTTATGCCGTTTTTCTTCATAAAGTTCATCTGAACGATGCCGCTGTTCTTTTAATTGCAGAGCAAAGTTTTCTAATTGCGCTTGAATTTCAGGATTGTCTAACTGAATTTCAAACCACTGATGGCGCGTTAAATTAGAGAGATAACTTTCATCTATCGTTGTTTGGCCTAGCAATCCGTTAGAAGCAATTTTAGCCGTTTGCCCTAAGAGTAATTTTTCTAAACGATCGTAGGTATCGTTTTCTAAAATACGGAGTGTATCTCGTAGGTCTTTTTTGACTTTATTGAGTTCAGTCTGTTCAATATATAAAGCACGAGCATCTTTTTCAATGCCATCACGAGTAAAGACTTGGACATCAATGACAGTCCCCATTGTACCACTAGGTACTCGTAAGGAGGTGTCTTTCACTTCTGATGCTTTTTCACCAAAAATTGCACGTAGTAGTTTTTCTTCAGGTGTCATTGGCGATTCACTCTTAGGCGTTACTTTACCAATAAGAATATCCGATGGACCAACTTCAGCACCAACATGCACCACGCCAACCTCATCCAAATGACGAAGAATTTCTTCACCTACATTACCAAATTTGGGTTTGCTTATCTCCAACTCTTTATTTTTTGAAGCTAGTTCAGCAAGCAGCTTCTTAATAGAATTCACTTTAGCTTGCGAAGCAACTATACTAATTGATTTACTCTCCATAACTC
>JADGED010000213.1 GCA_016744555.1 Desulfuromonadaceae bacterium | reverse complement strand
ATAGGTTATATCAGCTGTTTGTTGTAGCAATTTAGTTATCCTTTATTTAAGGCTCTTGAAATAGGCAATTGTTTTAGAACTGAACCAGTTGAGCGGACCTATAATTTTTTGGTCAATGGTGCCATCTTTGCGGATAATAAATGACTCTGGAAATTTAAAGACGCCGTACTGTTTTTGTACGAACCCTTGATCATCATAAAGAATGGGAAAAGTATAGGGTGTCTTGTTTAGAAATGGAGGAACCACTGATCGGCCATTCTTCTCTGTATTAATCGCAAGCAAGACAAAATCTTCATCCTTCAGTACTTTATGGAGTTGCTCCATCGACGGCATTTCTTCTATGCAGGGCGGACACCAAGTTGCCCAAAAGTTGACAACGACAACCTTGCCACGCAGATCAGACAAGGTGACCTGATTTCCTTTTGTGTCCTCAAGTTTAAAGCCTGGTGCCACATCGCCAGCAACAACTGATGTGGTTGTTGGAAGGTTAAAGAGAATGTAGCCAGCAAAGCCTGCTAACACGAGTAAAACAATAATTGTCGCCAGTCGACGCATATCACACCTTTCTACTTTTCACAGTAACTGTAGATATTTTCATAATAAAAAAATACGTCATGAAAATCGTAGTTTCTTATTTCTGATCGACAGAACTTACTAAACATTGCCGATCGTATCGTTTTGCAATTTTGTTACGGCTGTTAATGCCCATTGTCCATATGATCAATCATGATTCTGACCTGATCAGCCTCATTCCCAATGGGAGAAATAACCAAGTATCTTGTCCATGCTTCTTTGGCTTTTTTCTGATTACCTAAATCATCACGATAAACGATGCCAAGATTATACAGCGATTGAACATGGCTCGGGTTCAGTTCATTAGCTTTTTCAAAATTATTAATAGCTTTATCGAACCAACCAATTCGACGATACATGATCCCCTGATCAGTTAAGATATCAGGATCATTGCCACCCATTTCTAGCACCTTAGTGTAGGCTTCAATGGCTTTCATTGGCTGATTTGAATCAAAGTAGTTATGACCCAATTGCATCCAAGCATTGCGATTATCTGGTTCTTTGGCGAGGAAGGCTTCAAGATTGTTAATCCTCAGTTGATAGTCTATAGAAGGAGCTGATGAGACAGGCGGATTGCCGACTACCGTATCTTTCTTTGCATTGGTGAAAATAACACCACCAAAGGCACCAACCACCATGGTTACGACAATCAATATAAATGTTTCTTTTTTCATAATGGAATTCCTATCGGAACTTAAATACCACTCAGGATTCTGGTAAAAGTCTGAGGGGTAAATTATTCAGTCGCCCAAAATAGAACCCAAAGCTCCATCACCATCATGGCCACGTAAGTTCCAACTACGAGCTGCTTTTACAAAAATTTTAGGTTTCGTATTGTCGTTCTGGGAAATCAAAGAATGGTTTAATGTAGAAGAATAACTGTACGTATAGCCGTCAAAGACTGAGAACGTGGTAACTGGGAAGCAAGAGTTTGGTTAGCAAAACGTGCATCCCCTGAATCTCTGGAAGAAATAAAAGGTAGAACGGTTAAAGTGATATCGGTTGTAGCAATTTTACTTAGGGGGGTCGTTCGATTTGAGGAAGTGAGAACCGATGAATATACAGGGTAATCAAAACAGGATTGCCCTTGTACAGACAAAGAAACTCCCGGATTAGGAACTTCTTCACAACACCGAGCCCCATCTCCATCTTCTTCTAGAGGGGCTATAGCCCAGCATTCACCGGCTGGATTCAACTCCAGATGGGAAGTGCTTTCCGCTTTCTGGCACCAAAAAGACGCATTCACGGGACTGACACTGATCAATAAATAGATCAGTACAAAAAATCGAGTTATCCACGTTGTCTGTAGGGTGCTGATTAACATGACATGTGCCTTGAAGTAAAAACCGATAGACAAAACTATTAGTTCAACATATACCAGTTATACCATATTAAAACGAGGGGCGGAGGATCGTTTCCCACCTGCGTCTCTGCACAGTTTTTAACATAATAAGCCAGCCATAGCATCCTGAACACTCACGGCCTTAAAATCATTCTACGTACATATTAATTTTCATTCCCACTCAATAGTTACTCAACTTTTTTCCTTTTTGTTTTCAGCTACTTATAGCCGACAATATTTCGGTGTGTAACTTTTGTGTAACAACTATCTAATAAATCATACTTTATCGATTTTTAGGTAACTATTGTATTACAATAGGTTGCGTCGCCAATAGTTACACACTGCGCGACGACAATTCAACCACTTAAAGCTACTTAACAGGCTTTTTATTTGCACTTAATTGCGCTTCTATTAGCGCATCAAACTCACCTTCATTTACTGCTTCTTTAACCTTAAGCAAAGTAGCAGCAACCTGTTCTTCATTATCTAACTCAATAGCATTTTTGCCTTTAGCAAATTCTATCGGCTTGCTACCGTAACGCACTGTTAAGTTAACTTTGCCATCAGCAGTTGCGCTCCACCAACGCTTTATACGCTTCGCAACTTCAACCTTTTCGACGTTACCTTCTGCGTCTTTTACACGCTTAATTTTAGTGGGTTGGTAGTCAGGATTAGCAGCAAGCGCAAGCTGCTCTTCAATTTTTGCAACTAGTTTACGTCTGCGTGTTGCTTCTACTGTGTTGTTGTTAGCTGGCGTGTAAGCGACAAATTTTAGCGTACTAAGAACTTTCATAACGACCTCCTTTGTGTGTTAAAAGCATTATGCTTTCAGACACGAAGAATGGTCGACCGAAATAGTATATTGAGTAATTACAGCTTATTTGTTACAGCTGTGCAATTGTCATCGCAAACTGAAAGCGTTTGTGTAAAACATCAATTGTAGTAAAGCCAGCTTTACCTAAAAGGCGCATATGTTCCGATAATTTTATGGGTTTATCTTTTTCTTTGTGAAGCTTAAGCCACTTTCCATCTACTTCATTTTTGGAAATATTTTTCAACATAAAATCACGCCATTGTATCATATAGACGCTTTGCAATTTGTCATTTTCCCCTAAAAAAATATCCACCGACAAGTAACTTCCACCACTACGCAAAGCATTTGCTATTTTTTGATAGGATTTCAAGCGTTCAGATATTTTTTGGATATTATGCATAACCATTATTGAAACAACGGCATCGAACTGCTGGTCAATTTCAAAATTTTCAATGCTAGATTCATAAAATATATGCTGAGATCCAAGCTTACTCATCGCAATATTGAGCATTTGTGGCGATGTATCTAAACAGGTTAACTTTACGTTTGGATTGTTATTTTTCAAACACGCAGAACTGTTTCCTGTCCCACAGCCAATATCTAAAACAGTAGATGGTTTATTTAGAAAGCTTACTAAAACATCGTGAAAGACTTCGTAATCTGGAACAAGTTTTCGTATAAAGTTGTCATAGTCTTGCGCTTGTTCATTATATGATTTTGTAATCTCTGTCATCACTAACCTTTTTCTTGCCGATGCTTGCTTTAGAAAATACCGTATAATCAACAATACTACCCGAAACCAATCCACCTCACAATTCTAAATTTATTTATAAAAGTATCAAAATCGTCCGTAGCATAGCCTGTCATCCGTTTCACTATATACTACAGGCAACTAACAGAAATATGGGCTTTTTGATGAAATAACGCGTTTTACAAAAACAAACACCTGGTTAAAAATCACCAGCTCAAAACTGTAAGTAGTTCACCGCAATTTTTCGTACGCTGTAAATT
>JADGED010000212.1 GCA_016744555.1 Desulfuromonadaceae bacterium | reverse complement strand
CCCCCACATATCCCAACTTACGCTCAACGTCTATTGCTGTATCTGCTGCACAATTTAACTAAATTGTATTATTTGCGATTGATTTAGTAGAATAACCCCTAAAATATTGATAAAATTGTAATTATTTCTTCAATAAGTTCAGCTTACGTTAACATGTTAATTATCTTGTAAAAACAATGTTGTAGCTTTTGAAATTATCTTAATTCAAGCTTCTACAACCTCGTTAGATATAGGTTAGAGCATGGAGATCTCATATCAAATCCTTGCAGATGTGGTTTTACTTATACACTCATTGTTTGTAGTCTTTATTATAATTGCTCTTTTTTTAACTATTGTGGGGGGATTCCGTCAGTGGTTATGGATACGTAATCGGTGTTTTAGGGTGCTGCATTTAGTTGGAGTTGGAGTCGTTGTAGTTCAGTCTTGTTTTGGCATATTATGCCCACTTACAACCCTTGAAATGTGGTTACGTAGTCAAACTGCTGCAAGACAATATGGTGGAAGTTTTATTCACTACTGGTTTGAACGATTTCTTTATTATAATGCGCCTGAATGGGTTTTCACTGTAGTTTACACAGCTTTCTCCTTGCTAGTTATTAATACATGGGTGCGCTTTCCACCACAAAAATCTTCAAGAACTGAGCGGCATAGCACCTAACCAACACATAAACCTTTTTGCGGCAGGATTTTTTATGGAACTCATGATGTATATACTTGATCTTGTCGGTACGGCGATCTTTGCAATAACCGGTGCGCTTGCCGCTGGCAGGAAACAAATGGATATCTTTGGTGTAGTAGTTCTTGGCTGTGTCACCGCCCTTGGTGGCGGCACGTTGCGGGACATGATCCTTGGAAATCTCCCAGTCTTCTGGGTTTCTGACACCGTGTATCTACTCGTCCCCGTGATTGCAGCTATCTGCACATTTATGTTGGTGCAACGCTGGAAACTAGCAACGAGAGCCCTAATGTATGCAGATGCCGCCGGCTTAGCTGTTTTTACGGTTATAGGTTTCCAAGCGGGATTTCAAGCGACCAACATGTACAGTATTGCGATAGTCATGGGGATGACCACGGGTGTAGCAGGTGGTATTATCCGTGATGTGCTTTCAGGTGAGATCCCTTTGATCCTTCGCCGGGAAATCTATGCGTCGGCAAGCCTCTGTGGCGGCACCCTGCTTGCGTTGCTCACCTACTTTCAGTTACCAAGCCCCCTTGCTGTATCCATTACCGTGCTGACGACGCTAACAATTAGGCTTACTGCCCTACAATGGAATTTGGCATTACCGCTCTTCCGAATCCAAGAAAATAAACAAGAAACGCTACAAAGCGAACAAGTTGATGCAGCTGAACCAAAAGAACATGAATAATCTAAGAAATTATGTATCAATGCAAATGTACATTGATTTTCTATGAACTTCTTATGGCAATATACCTAGCTTTAAAATACATAATCCCGTTGCTAGGCTTTGCTTATGCAAGAACAGCACGAATAATAGCAGTTTTAGACATTATCACCGAAGACTAACACGAACAGTTTAACCACCTTAAAAGCACCGATCGCCCATTAGGAAGTTCAAAATTTGCAGGAATACTTGAAGAAAGTTGGGGCGGCCGTTAAAACCACACGGTGTTGTGTTTAAATTTAAAAATGGCTCAGCAAAAAAAATCTGCTGAGCCATTAATATTTGTTGGAGCGGAAGACGAGGTTCGAACTCGCGACAACTTGCTTGGGAAGCAAGGACTCTACCAACTGAGTTACTCCCGCATTGGTGTTGCGCAGTATAGAGATCTGAATCATTTATTGTCAAATGATAATTCGTTTTTCAACCAGCTTTCTGCATCTACCGCAGTTATTATTTCCCCATTAATTTCAGCAAGTTTAATTTTCTGTTGCCACATGGCGATCTCCTGCTGCCGTGACGCCCCTAAGTATGCCGCAAGCACCTTACCATTAAGCAAATCGGGGATGCGACCTAACTGTTGCTCAAGGGCAAATGAACGTAATAATTGCTGTGCCCGCTCTATGGTTAGGTGCTCGTGATACACCCAATAGTATAAAACTCTTTCACCAGCAAAGTGGCCAACTTGCTCAACTAGTAACGCTTGCTGTCTTTGTTCCGTTATTGATGTAGCTAACGCTAACAACTTTTTTTCTGGTGCCGATTGTAAGGCTACAATCAAGCGCTGTTGATTGCGGCTAAAACGGAGTCTTTGGTGCAGTAATTGAGAGATATTTATTGGTGAGTAACACTTTATCAAACACGCAAACACTAGAATTGCAGCAGCTGAAAATTGCGCTTCTTGATCACCCTGCCCTAGCGGTTGTTTGTTTGTAGCCAACAACCCTTTAGTTTTGATTTTTGTGGTTAGTCGTTCGATCTCTGTTATCGTACCTTCTTGATCCCAATCACTAACTGCAGCCCCAAACAATACGAAGAGGGTACCGGTATCAATAAGAAGCCTCAATCCACTAACAACATTATCGCTAGCAAAGATTTTTGCTAACTCTGTCCTCACCCGTTCCCCCGCTGGGTTAGCCATTAAATTTGCGCTAGCTTTAATTTGCTTCAAGGTAGCTGCTGCTATAGTAAAATCGAGGCTTACGGCATGACGAATACCTTTTATCATTCGCAGTGGATCATCGGCAAAGCTTTGCTTCGAACAAGACTTAATCGAACGAGTCTGTAATTCGTTAATACCGTGCAGTGGATCAATAAGGTTTGAGTTGGGAAAGTTATTATCTAGAGGCAAGGCTAATGCATTAATAGTAAAATCACGTAATTGAAGATCGGTAACTATTGTTGCTGCCCTGAGAGGTGCAACATCGATAGACAACCCATGCGGTAATAACACCCTACTCTGGCGCCGCTGTTTATCGAGCCAAAACCATTTACCACCAACTTTATTTGCCCAAGTCTTTACCAAATTTGTTGGATCAGCAGAACAGGCGATATCAATATCAACCTGCTCTAAACCGAGGTAACAATTACGTAGACAGCCACCGACCAGCCAATATTCATCGTCACTCTGTTGTATGGTTTTTAGCAGTTGAGTTAACGATGAAACCGAACTAAATAAAGTGTCTAGGCTGGCAAAGGTAGACATATAATATGGCTAATTTAATCAAGCCAAGAAGTGTCACCACTTCCTTGCCTAAGGATTTCGGTTTCGTCGTTAAGTAGACTTATAACGGAAGATGCTTCGTTGATAGAAACTCCACCATCAATAACAAAATCTACTAACTGGCCCATACTCACTTCAATATCCTGTGGGTCTTCAGGGGTATCCTCTCCAGAGATATTGGCGCTGGTAGTAACAAGTGGGTTCCCTAATTCGGCGACAATAGCTTGTGAAATTGCATTCTCCGGCATTCTGATACCAACAGTTTTCTGCTTAGTACTTAAAGAGTCAGGGACAATTTTTGTGAAAGCAAAGTTGCTTACTTGAGCGTAGGTAGAAATTTCAGCGAGATCATTACAGATAAAAGAGAATGGCTTACGTTGATCTCTTTGCTTAATTTGAAAGATTTTCTTTACTGCTTTACGATTAAAAATATCGCAACCAAGCCCATAGGTAGTATCGGTTGGATAAATAATTACCCCACCAGATTTCAAACAATCAACCACTTGCTTTATAAGACGTGGTTGGGGGTTATCGGGATTGATTTTTAAATACATAGCAAATCTCCGAACTAAATATCATCCCCTCTCTCTCAGGGAGAGGGTGGCGCTTGCGTCGGGTGAGGGGAAATACTGGCAGTAAC
>JADGED010000211.1 GCA_016744555.1 Desulfuromonadaceae bacterium | reverse complement strand
GCCCAAAGGTAACTACCATATGCAGTTGCGCACTGAGTCGGGTTATCCAATTCAAAATTTGGTCCGAGACCGTGGCACTGGCCACAGAAAATAGACTCACTCATAATTGGGCTTACTTTGGCATGTGGGAAATTTTCGTCCTCATGCTCACCGTCAGTTGAACCATACACGGTGCCATCTTGAGGGTAACCATCGGTCCATTTATGGGTGATCGCCATCTTGTTATGACAGACCAAACAGTTGATATTCAGGCTTAACAATGTGTCCTTCATATCTTCAAATTTAGTTTCATCATCATTCCGATAAGCTTCCATCAGAGCATAAATGTCAGCGATAAACTCTTTTGCCACCGCATCAGTAGCATCAGCTAATTGTGGCAAATGACACTTTGCACAGCCCATGAGGTGCTCTACTTCAACTTCTTCTGGATTTGTGGCACCAGAAAAAGCCCAGGACAAAACCCCATTTTCTAGTGCGGTCTTCATCGTTGCTGCGGTACGACCGGTTCCGTAAACTGAACGTGAGTGTGCTGAATTGGCCCACTCATCATGAATTTCTTCGTGGCAGTCGATACAGCCAGTTGAATCGTACATGGCGACCAATTCATCTATTGTTGTGGCCTTACCCTTCTTACCAACGATAGTTCCATCCTTACCCACACCTGCAGCAAAGGCGGTCGTCGCGATCAGAGCAAAAGCCGCTGTAAGGGCCAAAAAGGTCCTCAGCTTAATCTTTTTTATTCTCATAGATAACCTCGATAATCATAAATTTAATAACCCCGCCGCAAGCAGCGGGGTTATTAATTATCCCAATTTAACTATTGCCATCTTTCAGCAACAAGTTAGAACCTTAACAGCCTTGCAGCATACTACCGCCGCCTTTTTTAGGTGCACCTTTTGATTTAAGCGCTTCAAGCTCTACCTTGGTTCCCACTTTAAGCTTTGCAGCTTTACCCTTGGTAATCTCAATTGTTACCATTTTACCTTTTACTTTAGTCACTTTGCCTTTAAAATCACTTGCAAAAGAGACACCTGAAAAACTAACCAACAAAACCAAAGTAGCTATTAGTGCTATTGCTTTTTTCATAATAATTGCCTTTCTTAACGTTGAGTAAAAACATACCCCCTAGGAAATTAATTCCAGGGGGCATATCACATATTAAATGTGCCTAGAAGATAACTTGTACTTGTGCAACAAAGGTATTTAGATCCTCTGCATCAGTATTCTTGTCATAATCAAGAGCGCTATATTCTGCTGTAAGCTTTAAGTTTTGGCCACGAACATAGTAGTTAAAACCTACACTATACAATGAAACTTCGTTATCATATACGCTGTCTAATTTGGCAAAAGACCAACCTTCGGTGCGACCAAAGATTTGCAATGGTATGTTAGGTAAAAGGTAACCAAGCTTTACATAACCACCATTTTTTTCACCGGTAAGACCTGTAACTTCAGTATCTGGAGAACCATTTTTATAGGCATCATCCATATCGTAATTAACATAAGCACCAGATAGAGTAAAAGTACCTACGTCCTCTATTGGGTACTCAGCAAAAGCATCAATAGTCCATGCGCTATAGTCAACTTCATCTGTACCACCATATGCCATAGCGGCTTCAGTCTGGTAAGCAGCACCAAAAGTCAAAACTTTTTTCTTACCCATATAAGTTCCCTTGTAACCATAATTTTTTTCTGGATCAAGGAGAGATACGTGAACACGAGCGGAAACACGTGGGTTTGATTCTGGTGAAGAAGCTGAATCGTTACGACCATTCATAGCGTCGACGCGATATTGAAATTTATCGTCAAACAGGTTACCCCAAACAGCAACACCCTTATCGCGAGTAGAGACAAACGGTGCACGAATCAAAGTAGAACGGTCTAGAGTTAATGGCGCCTCACAAGCTTCAAGGTTCTCACGAGTTAAGTTATACTTAAACTTACCGGCCCATACATTTACGCTGTCATTCAATTTGAACCTAAGAACAGCATCCAACATTTGCATTTCACCATCGCCACCATCAGAGATGCCAAATGGTAGAATATTTCTGTCTTCAATGTACTCAGTCTGGACATAAAGTCCAAAATTATCACCATAAGCACCCATCAAAGCCAGACGGTTACGCCTAAAGTTAAATTCTGAAGCACTTCCGTCTCCATCAGTCCCAGCACCTGTGTCACGATTAAGAAATTGAAACTGAGCTTTATAGTCCAACTTTAACAGACCCTGATCTTCATCGCCAAAGGTCCAAATTGGACCAGCAAATGCTGAGCTCGCAGTAAGGCAGAATGCTACAGCTAAACTGCAAAGCAATACTGCTTTTCTAAATATTGTCATACTGATATCTCCTTATTTAAGGGGTTCAACTCCGTTACCTTAATAACGGAGTTGAACTAATCTAAACGGTATTATTTAGCAGTTTCCACCTAAATCACCACTGTCTTCAGTTGGAGCTTCATCGTCAGATGAACCTGAATCATCACTTTGATAATCGTAATCAGCATCTTCAACCTGGTTTGCAGATGCTGGGCTCAACAAAATTGCGTCTGCATCAGGATTAAGTGGCTCAACCTGTTTCATCGCAGATTTATTGTAGACAAGGTCATCTTCCATATAGGTTACTGTATCGTCAAGAGCCCATAGAGATCCACCTGCTAACTCACCGTCCATTGCTGCATCATCAGACAGACTTCCCCACTGACTCCAAGAACCATCGTAGACCATAACTGGCCAATCAAGAATTGCATCAAGGACAAAGAAACCAGTCGAAGCAATATAAGCGGTACGACACATGGAATAGATAGGATCGGATCCGTCTAAACCAGTTACACCTTCAATTGCGTTTGCAATGATATCAGCTGGCTTGTAACGATAATCACCAGCAGAAGTGTCTTGCTGTAATTCACCATATGGATAGTACTTGCCACCTTTCATAGTGCCTTCAAAAACTACTACATCTGCATCAGCTACGGTATCACCATCGTGATCGTTGCTCCACACACCATCGGTAGAACCTGCTGCTTCAGCTCCAGCACCACGGAAATCAATGGTATTTCCACGACCGTCTCTAACTGCATCCATCAACTCAGGCAAAGAAACGCGTAAATCAGGCTGCAAGTTGCCAACGGTTTCCACAGTAAGAGGGGTAACTAATGGGCTTAAATCAGTTGCTACAGTAGTCAAATCATCTGCATCCCATTCGAAGTTGTAGCCATTCAACACCTTGATATGGCTCTTTGGCCAGCCGTAATAACGGAAAGAGAAGTAGGCACGACTTGGAAAATAAGAGGCAGTTTTTGAAGAGGTAATAACAACAGTTGTGTGCTCATCAATCGCTAAATCTGCTAGGCGAGCATTCATATTTGCTGGAGTTAGAACCATATTAGTGGCAATAGCTGGACCTTCTAGGCGAGCTTCCCCTTGACCAGAAATATTCCACAACTGAGCATCAGGGATATGACCAGCAGCATATTCAGTGGTACCAGTTACATCGAGAATTATTACACGCTGTGCACCTGCTGCACTGTTTACTAGACCATCATCAATCCATGTTTGCAAAGTTTCTGGTTCAATAAGAACATCGACATCAATATCAATCTCGTCTACGAAAACATTTGGACCACCAGTACCAACTGTAGCAAGGTCTGCTACTTCTACTTGGTTGGCAGCAGGGTTAACATCGGAATCATCGCCGATGGTATTAGCTGTAAAAGGATTTGGAGGACCTACAAGAGCACCATTTAGTGGCTCAATCAAGTAGCCTTTAGAGTACTGATCCATATT
>JADGED010000210.1 GCA_016744555.1 Desulfuromonadaceae bacterium | reverse complement strand
TGTAGCAGCAGTCCCATTTCAATCCGCTGGGCTAGTGATTCTCCTAACCCAAAAATTCCACCACAGCACACCTGCATCCCTGCCGCTTGTGCAAACTCAATCGTCGCAATATCGTCAGCGTAACTATGCGTGGTACAAACTTCAGGGAAATATGAACGAGAAGTTTCTAAATTATGGTGATAAGTGCCACAACCAGCCTCCTGTAGCGCTTTTGCACTGTCGCGGTCAAGAATACCAATTGAGGCTGAGATGGTAATTGTTGTTTGTTGCCGCAAGGTGCGGATGGTTGACAACAGTTGTTCAAATTCTTTACCGGATTCAATCCGCGTGCCACTGGTAACAATGCTAAAGCATTGGCTCCCCTGTTTTTCTGCGGCAAGCGCCCCTTGTAGTATTTCCTCCGCAGATTTTAACGGATAAGTTGTTATCTCGGTATTATTGTGAACAGATTGGGCGCAGAAACTGCAGTTTTCTGCACAATGTCCAGATTTCGCATTAATAATGGCACAACTGCCTATCTGCGCCCCCAAATGTTGTTCTTTCAACCCTTGGGCGCCAGCCATAAAAGCAGTTAACGCTACGCCACTTGCAGTTAATATCTGCATGGCTTGATTTTCATTCAGGGCTTTACCACTATTTACTTGGTCTACGAAAGATTGGGCTAGTTCAAACATTTGCAATAATTCCTTTCAATTTATTCCGTAACCTAAATCCTAGCCAGCGGCATTGTCAACCTAAATCAAAAATCAAGGTTGACAAACAAACATTTGCTATGTCATCGTTCCCAATCAGTTTTTACAATCTATTAAGCCATTAACCGTTTCTGGGCACGACATGCTAACTGCAACTGACTTACAATTTGATCGGGATCATCTCTGGCATCCATACACCTCCATCACCGAGCCACTACCCGTCTATGCGGTAAAACAGGCCGATGGTTGTCAATTGGAACTGGAAGATGGGCGTAAACTACTTGACGGCATGTCTTCGTGGTGGGCTGTTCACGGTTACAACCATCCAGAACTAAATCAAGCAATGGTAAACCAAATGCATAAAATGTCCCATGTCATGTTTGGTGGACTCACCCATCAGCCGGCAATTGAATTGGGACAACTACTCGTCGACCTTACCCCAGCAGGGTTGGAGTATTGCTTTCTCTGCGATTCCGGCTCGATTGCGGTTGAAGTTGCCATGAAGATGGCAATTCAGTACCAACTCGGCTCAAATCGTCCGCACAAGTCAAACTTTCTCACCGTTCGCAATGGCTATCACGGGGATACCTTTGGAGCTATGTCGGTCTGTGACCCCGACAACGGCATGCACCACCACTTTTCGACAACCTTGGCGAAACAGTTTTTTGTCCCTGCACCACAAAGTCGTTATGCCGACCAATACGATCCAACAGACACTGCTGAGCTGGAAAAAGTTCTTGCTGAACACGCCGCTAGTATCGCAGCCGTCATCATTGAACCGGTAGTTCAAGGTGCCGGAGGCATGCGTTTTTACCACACTAGCTACCTGATAAAATTGCGCCAGCTTTGTGATCAACACAATGTCCTGCTGATTTTTGATGAAATAGCCACTGGATTTGGTCGCACCGGGAAACTGTTTGCGGCTGAACATGCCGGCATTTCACCCGATATCATGTGTGTCGGCAAGGCTTTGACCGGTGGCTACATGACCCTCGCAGCGACCCTCTCCAGCAAAAAAGTGGCACTAGCCGTTGCCGATAAGGAACATGGCCCCGGAGTATTCATGCACGGCCCAACTTTTATGGGCAATCCCCTCGCCTGCGCCGTTGCCTGTGCCAGCATCAAACTTCTGACCAGCTACAACTGGCAAGAAAAAGTCAAAATCATCGAAACAGCCCTTAAAGTTGGACTGGCCCCAGCCGCTAGCATTTCAGGTGTCGCCGATGTCCGCTGCTTAGGTGCAATTGGTGTTATCGAATTGGAGCAACCGGTCGACATGGCCGCCATGGTGGAGCGTTTTGTCCAACGTGGAATTTGGATGCGCCCATTTGGCAAACTGGTTTACTGTATGCCGCCATTCACCATCAGCAACGATGAACTTACTCGCCTGACCGCAGCAATGGTAGCAACTGTTGCTGAAGAGTGCGCAGCATGAGTAACTTTAATTTTCCCGACCGTTTTTTTGTCACCGGCACCGATACGGATATTGGGAAAACACTGATTAGCGCAATCCTTATGCAGGGTTTGCAAACTTGCTATCATAAACCGGTACAAAGTGGCACCGAAGACGAAACCGACACCGCGCTGGTAAGACGGCTGACCAATCTTAATGACAGCCATTTCCTCCCCGAAGCCTATTGCACCAAAGCGCCTTGCTCGCCCCACCTTTCTGCCCGAATTGATGGTATCAACATCAATATAGATACAATCATCCAGCAAATTGAAGCCCATCGTGGCCAGCTAATTGTTGAAGGTGCAGGAGGATTGTTTGTCCCCCTCAACGACAAGGAATTCATGCTCGACCTGATGCAGAGATTAGACTACCCCATAGTCCTAGTTGCCAGTAGCAGCTTAGGTACGATCAATCACACCCTCCTTAGCATCCAAGCGTTGCAGAGTGCCGGGTTAAACTTGCTTGGTGTCGTAATGAGCGGCTGCCTCAACTTAGAAAACCGCAAGGCAATAGAAAGCTTTGGTAAGGTTCAAGTGTTAGCAGAGATTCCACAACTAACCGACTTTTCCAGCCAAACGCTGCAAAACTGCTTTGACGCCCATTTCAACGGGGCAAAACGATGAGCGGCATTTTGCAACAGATAGAGCGGCAGATGGAATCGATTCAGCAAGATGATCGCTGGCGCCAGCTGCCTGCCATCGAAAATGCCAAAAGCCGCTGGATGAACTACAATGGCCAACGGATGTTAAACTTAGCGTCCAACGACTATCTTGGTTTTGCCGACTCCCCCATCTTGGCGCAAGCAGCACAAGCGGCAATTACCACCTACGGCACCTCCAGTGGCGCATCAAGATTGGTTACCGGCAATAACGACCTGTTCACCCTGCTCGAACAGGAGTTAGCCGAATTCAAGCAACAGGAAGCGGCGCTGGTATTTAACAGTGGCTACACTGCCAACCTGTGCATAATTTCCGCTGTCGCCAATCGCAACACACTGGTTTTCTCCGACCGCCTCAACCATGCCAGCATCATTGATGGCATCAAGCTGTCGGGGGCAAAGCAGATCCGCTACCGCCACAACGATATGGAACACCTCGCGTCACTATTGGAAAAGCACCGGAGTATTAACGATAAACTTATCGTTTCTGATAGCGTCTTCAGTATGGATGGCGACCTTGCCGATCTCCGTCAACTGGCCGAGTTAAAAGAAAAACACAATTGCCTGTTGATGGTGGACGAAGCCCACGCTACGGGGATTTTTGGTGCTGGGCGTGGATTAGCTCACGCTTTAGGGGTGGAAAAACAGATTGACTTACACATGGGAACCTTTAGTAAAGCACTGGGTTCCTTTGGCGGCTATGTGGCTGGGTCACGTAAACTAATTGACTACCTAATTAATACTGGCCGCGCCCTTATTTATACTACCGGTCTGCCACCAGCTACCATTGCCGCCAATTTGACCGCTATCCGCTTACTACGTGACGATCCCAGCGCTGGCAGCAAACTTTGTGCACGAGCTAAAGAACTGTGCAACAAATTAAACCAGCATGGCATTAATACTGGAGCTTCAGCCTCACCAATAATTCCTGTGCTCGTCAACGACAATGACCGTACTCTGCAAGTGCAAAAAAATCTGATCCAAAAAGGGATCTACGTTGGCG
>JADGED010000020.1:2308-19019 GCA_016744555.1 Desulfuromonadaceae bacterium | reverse complement strand
ATGGTCGGCCCGCAGGTAGGAAAAGATTTACGTAATAAGGGCCTAAAGGCTCTTTTTTATGCCATGCTGGGACTGTTAATTTATATCTCTTGGCGATTTGAGTTCCGTTTTGCTATCGGCGCTATAGTTGCGTTGGTGCACGATGTATTAATTACTTTGGGTGCTTTTAGTTTGTTTGGTAAGGAGATAGATTTGCCAATAATAGCTGCTTTTCTTGCTATTATCGGTTATTCGCTGAATGATACAATAATCGTTTACGATCGTATTCGTGAAAATAGCGGAAAACTCCATAATGAAAAGTTTGAGTTTATTGTCAATCGCAGCGTTAATGAAACTTTGTCACGGACATTGTTGACATCTGCAACTACATTGCTAGTTGTTTTGTCTCTATTTGTCCTTGGCGGTGGAGTAATTCACAACTTTGCTTTTGCTATGCTAGTTGGTGTCTTAGTTGGTACCTATTCGTCTATTTTTGTTGCCAGCCCGGTACTTATTTTGTGGCAAGAAAAAACAGCTAAAAACTCGAAGTAATGGTGATTGTAAAATGAAGAAAGAGGCATTTCTTGTAGTTGTGATTGCTCTGGCAGCAGGCATTTTAATCGGAGTCATTGTGACTAATGCAAAAAAAGAAACGTCTGCGCCACAATCATCGGCGGCAAAGTCGGTACCACCGCCGCCAATTGTTGACCATTTGCAACAAACATCAGTGTTAGAAGGTATTGTTGCAAAAGAGCCAAATAACCGAAATGCTTGGATTAAGCTAGGGCACGTTCTTTTTGATTCCAATCAACCCCTTAAGGCTATCGATGCATATGAAAAAGCATTGGAATTAAACGGTAATGACCCTAACTTATTGACCGATCAAGGGATTATGTATCGGCGAGTTGGATGGTACGATAAGGCTATCAGTAATTTCAAAAAAGCTCATAGCTTAGATTCTAATCACCAGCAAAGTTTGTATAATATGGGGATTATCTATCGTGATGATTTAAAAGATTATGCCAAAGTAACCGAAGTTTGGCAGCGTTTTATTGCACTTAACCCCGATAGTCCAGCTGCTGCTCAAGTTCGAGCTGAGCTGGAGCATATGTCAAAGACTATGTTTCCTCAGTCTCTCCAGTAATAATATTTACCATTCAGGCCGGAACGTAAGTTCCGGCCTGTTTTTTTATGTGCCAATTGTACATGCCGTGGTGATTATAAAATATTTTGTTTTTAAGGAACTCCCTTCATGCAACCGGTAATCCTAAAAAAATGGCAGTTACGTGCAGATCCTGTTGATGTTATTCAAACCGATAAATTAGCTCATGAACTTGGTGTTGAGCCACTGACCGCTAAAATTCTGCAGTTACGAGGTGTTACTACTGCAAGTCAGGGAGAAAATTTTCTTAGTGCAAATTTATCTGCATTGCCGGATCCTGCGTTGCTACCAGATATGGATGCTGCCTGCCGACGCTTAGTGCAAGCATTGGTTCAACAAGAGAAGATTGCAGTTCATGGCGATTACGATGTTGATGGTATCACCGGATGCACTTTGTTGGTCGAAACTTTGCGGAAGATGGGTGGTTTGGTCGATTATCACATCCCGCTGCGTTTAAAAGACGGTTATGGCTTGTCTGGTGATGCAATAAGGCAAGCTAAGGTAGATGGTTGCAGCCTGATTATTTCGGTAGATTGTGGTGTTTCTGCAGTAGCTGAAGCAACGCTAGCGGCTGAGTTAGGTCTAGACCTCATTATTACTGATCACCATCAACCACCAGAAGTCCTACCTAACTGTGTGGCTTTGGTCAACCCACACTTATCTCCCAATCAATTTCCTTGGCGAGAACTTTCGGGAGTCGGTGTCGCTTTTTTTTTACTGGTCGGCTTGCGGCGGCAATTACGTGATGAGAATTATTTCGGCAGCATTAAAGAACCAGATTTGCGTCATGGTTTGGATTTGGTAGCCCTAGGAACCATTGCTGACGTCGTTTCTTTGGGGGGAGTAAATCGAATTTTGGTGCGCAGTGGTTTGCAATTGCTCGAGTCAGGAACTCGTCCAGGTATTGCAGCTTTAAAGGTGGTTGCTGAAGTAAAAGACATGACCAGTGGTACTGTCGGGTATCGCCTTGCCCCTAGGTTGAATGCTGCTGGTCGTTTAGAAGATGCTGCTTTGGGGGTAAAATTACTGCTGGGTGATGATTCCATAGATATAGGAGCATTGGCTAAGAAGCTAGACGGTTTTAATCGCGAAAGACAAAAGATTGAGCAACAAACCCTCATGGAAGCGATTGCAATGGTTGATGCGATCGGAGATGAGCGTTATTCGATTGTCTTAGCTAGCGATAAATGGCACTCAGGGGTTATTGGAATAGTCGCAAGTCGGTTAGTTGAACGTTATAATCGGCCAACCGTGCTGATAGCCATTGATGGTGGTGAAGGGAAAGGGTCGGCGCGCTCAATACGCGGATTTAATTTGTATCAAGCGTTACACGATAGTTCGTCAACGTTGTCTGGGTTTGGTGGCCATGCCATGGCAGCCGGGTTATCGATTAATCAAGAAAAACTTGATACTTTTGTTGAGGACTTTGAACAAGTAACTAGAAAAAAACTCACTACAACCGATTTGGTCCCAGTATTGTCTCATGATGGTGAAGTAACGTTGTCTAACTTTTCGCTGTCGTTATTGCAGCAGTTTGAAAATTTAAATCCGTTTGGAATGGGAAATCCACAACCGGTTTTTATTAGTTGTAACTGCTCTCCAATTGCACCCCGTGTTTTGTCTGAAAAGCATATCAAATTTGACTTAGAACAAAATGGTGTAATGGTAAGTTGTATTGCATTTGGTCAAGCTGAACGTTTTGAGCAGTTGAATGGGCAAATTGATGTGTTGTATCGACCGGGTATTAATTGCTGGCGTAATAAAGAATCGATCCAACTGCAGATCCTAGATTTTCGCACTAGTGGTGAAAAGTAATGATTAAGGCATTAACACAATATTTAGATGACCTTGCTGCGTTAGATGTCGGTGATGTCAGTTTTACTGAGTCACTTGCGAATCATTCTAGTTGGCAAATTGGTGGTGTAGCCGACTTATTTGTCGAGCCTGCAACCGTTGCACAAGTTGCTACTGTAGTTACATATACCCAACAGTTTTCAATTCCCTTAGTTGTTATCGGTCAAGGAACTAATCTCTTGTTTGCCGATGCTGGTTTGCGAGGAGTGGTAATGAAAATTGGTGCTAAGATGGCATCGGTGGAGATATCCGGTAATAATATACAAGCAAGTGCCGGTATTTGGGTGCCGCAATTAGCTCAATTGGCTCAGCGGGCTGGATTAGCTGGATTGGAACATTGTATTGGCATCCCTGGAACAATCGGTGGATTGGTTTTGATGAATGGCGGTAGCCAACGTAAAGGTATTGGTGAAAATATTGTTACGGTTACGGTAGTAACCACCGCTGGAGAAGTACAACGATTAAGTTGCAAAGAGTGCCATTTTGGTTATCGTCGTAGTGCTCTTCAGGGTAGTGGTGCTGTAATTGTTGGTGTTGAGTTGTCATGCCCTAATGGGGAAAAAAGGCAAATACGGCGAGAAATGATTACCGATTTGAAAACTCGGAGAGGTAAATTTCCACGTAAATTGCCAAATTGTGGTTCGGTGTTTCTTAGCACGGCTGCAATGCACGCTAGTGTTGGGCCTCCCGGTAAAATAATTGAAGAGGCTGGTATGAAAGGTTTGCGCATAGGGGCTGCTGAAGTTTCCACCATGCACGCCAATTTTATAGTCAATCTCGGTGGTGCAAAAGCTTTAGACGTATTGCAGATTATTCGACAGGTTCGCCAAGAGATTCACAATCGAATCCAGTTTGAACTCGATTGTGAAGTACGCTATGTCGGTGTAACTGGGGATATCGTTCCAGCTCATATAGCGGCGGATGGACTTAGGAGTGAAGAGCTTTTACCCCCTCACTCCTAACCATTTTTTATTTTGGTTTTAATCCCACTTCCTGAGCAAGTTTCTCCCAAATAGGTAGACTGCGTTCAATCATGCTGGTATCGACACAATAAGCAATACGGAAAAACCCTGGAGTACCAAATCCGGTGCCTGGGACTAATAATATTCGGTATTTTTGTGCAATCCGAATAAATTCCATTTCATCTGCAATTGGAGATTTTGGAAACAGATAGAAGCCGCCACCAGGTTTTACCATTTCGAACCCGAGTTCAGTTAATTTGTTGTAAAGCAGGTCACGTTTTTGGCGATATTTGGAAATATCGACACTTACCCGTTGAAGGTTGGTAACCAAGCGTTGCATCAGTGCAGGGGCGTTAACGAATCCAAGGACTCGATTGCAGAAAATAGTACCTTGCATAAATAGATCAATCTGATCCATTGCAGGATTTGCTGCTAAGTAGCCGATTCTGTCTCCGGGTAGAGCGAGGTCTTTAGAGTGAGAGGTGACAATAACAGAATTCTTGATCGCATTAAAAACTGCTGGGACTGGTTCACCAAAGCTGATTTTTGCATACGGCTCATCGGAAATTGCAACTATAGAAGTGCCGAATTCGGCTTCTTTTTCTTGGAGTAAGTCCCCTAGTTTTTCGATTGTTGATTGCGGGTAAATAACACCAGTTGGATTGTTTGGAGAATTTATAATGATAGCTTTGGTTCTAGAATTGATAGCACAAGCTATAGCGTCAAGGTCGGGTTGGAAATTATCATAAGTAACTACTTCAACCGGAATGCCACCTTGGTTGTCGATGTAAAATTTATATTCAACAAACCATGGAGTAAGAATAATAACTTCATCCCCTGGGTTCAGGAGAGTCTTTAATACTACATTTAATGCAGCACCAGCACCGCAGGTCATGACAACATGGTTTTTAGTTACCTCTTGGTCACAGTTTTCATTAATCACAGTAGCTACCGCAGCACGTGTTTCGTCATATCCAGCATTGTTCATGTAGCGATGCATGCCAGGAACAGGGGTCTGTGCAATTTTTAGTAGTTCTTGATGTAGCTGCTTGGGTGGCTCGGTATTCGGGTTGCCTAAGGTGAAATCGTAAACATTTTCATCGCCATGTTGCTTTCTAAGTGCAGCCCCTTCTTCAAACATTTTTCTAATCCATGAAGCACCTTCAATCTGTTCCTTTATTTTATTTGCGATTGCCATTTCTTATTCCTTTAATGGTTAATTGATTACACAATTTCGTTTGAAATGATTAAAGAGTTTAGCTGGGGTGAATTATTCGGTCAAGCCGGATTGTAAATTTCAGCTTAAGGTTGTTTTTTGTGGGTGGAAAATTGATTTTTCATGGCGATTACGTTACCTTGCAAAACCTTTTCATTCTTTTCTGCGAAAGATGTCTTATATGGCCAATATTGATTTAAAAAAACTACGTGGTGAAATAGATCAAATTGACAATAAAATTCTAGATTTGCTTAACCAGCGAGCCGAAGTTGTGGTTGCGGTAGGCAAGGAGAAGGCAGAAAAAAGTGACAGTACCTTTTATGTGCCTAGTAGGGAAAAAGCGATCTATGAGCGCTTGACCGGAAAAAATAATGGCCCGTTTCCGAACGAAGCTGTGTGTAAGGTGTTTCGGGAGATTATCTCGGCTTCGTTAAATATGGAACAACCAATGCGGGTTGCTTTTCTTGGCCCTCAATCAACCTTTACCCATCAGGCAGCAATGCTGCAATTTGGCCTGTCAGCTCAATTGGTGCCGCTTAAAAGTATACCGGCGGTTTTTGAAGAGGTTGAGCGTGGGCGTGCTCAGTATGGTGTTGTTCCAGTAGAAAATTCGACTGAAGGTGTTGTTAATCACACTTTGGATATGTTTTTAGATTCAAGCTTGCAGATGATTGCCGAAATCACTCTTGAAATAGCCCATAATTTGCTATCTAAATCTGGCGATATTGCTAGCATCAAAAAAATTGTTTCACACCCTCAGCCTTTAGCCCAATGTCGACACTGGTTAGAAACCAATATGGCTGATACCCCGCTATTGGATGTCGCAAGTACGGCTGCCGCAGCGCAGTTGGCAGCAGAGGATGAATCAGTTGGTGCTATTGCTGGTGAAGCTGCAGCTATTCAGTATGATCTGCAAGTGGTGAAAGCTAAGATTGAAGATAACCCTCATAACGTTACCCGTTTTTTGGTTATCGGCAAGAAAACTCCTGAAAAAAGCAATGCTGATAAAACGTCAATTATGTTCAGTGTTAAGGATGAGCCCGGTATTTTGTATCGCATGCTAGAACCATTTAGTAAGCGGGATATAAACCTTGCTAAGATAGAGAGTCGGCCGATGAAACAAAAGGCGTGGGAATATATTTTCTTTCTCGATCTAATTGGTCACGTTGATGATATAAAAATCACTGCTGCAATAGATGAATTACGTGGCTATTGCCATTTTCTAAAAATTCTCGGTTCTTACCCTATAGCGCGTCGCGATGAATCTTTGCAGGAGCAGAACTAAATGGCTGATACTGTTCTTATCCCACGTTTAACGATTATAGGTGTTGGTCTAATTGGTGGTTCATTGGCTTTGGCTTTGAAAGCCGCAGGTGCCGTTGGTGAGGTTGTCGGTTGTGGGCGCGGAAAACCAAACCTGGAAAAAGCACTTGAACTTGGTGTTATCGATCGTTATGAAAGAGACCCTGTAAAAGCTGTTGCTGGAGCAGATGTTGTTTTTTTGGCAACACCAGTTAAAACTCTTGGAGTAGTAACGCAACAATGTCTCCCCGGTTTAAAGGCGGGTGCTATTATTACCGACGGTGGCAGTGTAAAAGAAGAGGTCGTTAAGGCGATTGAGCCATTGCTATCTGCTGGAATTCATTTTGTCCCAGGCCACCCAATTGCTGGAACCGAAAATAGTGGCGCTGAAGCAGCTTTCCCAAGCCTTTATCATGGGAAGCGGACCGTTCTTACCCCAACTGGAAACACTGCTCCAGAAGCTTTAGGGTTGATTCGCAAAATGTGGCAGACAGTTGGTTCCGAAGTGGTAGAGATGTCGTTAGAAAAACACGACAAAGTCCTTGCTGCTATTAGTCATTTACCCCATATGGTCGCATATTCGCTAGTAAATGCCGTTGGTAGCTATGATCACTACGAAGAGAATATTCTCGAATATTCGGCTGGTGGATTTCGTGACTTTACCCGCATAGCTTCATCTGACCCAACTATGTGGCGCGATATATCTGAAACTAATCGAAGCGCATTGTTGGAGATGATTGGCCAGTTTGAGAATTCATTAGCAGAATTAAAGGCCGATATAGATACTGGAGATGGAGAAAAACTGTTTGAGTTTTTTCTCCGTTCCAAACAATTACGTGATGCAATTTTGTAAAACTATTTAGTTACTGTAAAGTTCTAAAAAGGGATTATTCCGATGCATAAAGTCGAAACAAAAACGGTTTTACCAACCACTAATTTGACCGGTGAAATTACTATTCCAGGAGACAAATCGATTTCTCATCGTGCCATTATGTTTGCATCTTTGGCGCAGGGTAAAAGTCGTATCAGTGGACTTTTGCGCGGTGAAGATTGCATGTCCACCTTACATGCTTTTGAGCAAATGGGAGTTAAGGTTGAAGAGGCAGGTGATGATGAGCTAATTGTCCATGGCCGTGGTTTGGATGGTTTGCAAGAACCAGATAGCGTAGTCGATTGTGGTAACTCTGGAACGACTATGCGCTTGATGAGTGGAATTTTAGCCGCACAACCGTTTTTTTCGGTATTGACGGGAGATCAATATTTGCGTCAACGCCCCATGGGTAGAGTTATAAAACCTTTGAGTGAGATGGGGGCAAAGTTTCTTGGTCGTGCCGATAATAGCAAAGCACCGCTGGCAATATCTGGTGGTGCAATTAAGTCAGGTACTTATCATTCTCCAATTGCAAGTGCGCAGGTAAAATCTGCAGTCCTTCTCGCCGGTATGCAAGTAGAAGGTGTTACTACCGTCTACGAACCACATCTGTCTCGCGATCATAGTGAGCGGATGTTGCGCTACTTTGGTGCGAAAATTGATTCTTTTGCCGGTGGTGCAAGTGTAACTGGTAGAGTTCAGCTAACCGGGCAGGAAGTTGTCGTACCCGGTGATATCTCATCTGCTGCTTTTTTTCTTGTAGCAGGACTTATCGTTCCAAACTCTGAGTTACTGTTGAAAAACGTCGGTATTAATCCAACCCGTAGTGGCATTATTGATATTTTACAGCAAATGGGTGGTTCGATTGAACTGCTTAATCAAAGAGAGTTGTCGGGCGAACCTGTTGCTGACCTGTTAGTAAAAAGCAGTGATTTACATGGAATTGATATTGGGGGTGAGGTTATCCCTCGTGCAATAGATGAGTTTCCAGTTGTCAGTGTCGCCGCAGCGTTTGCATCAGGGACAACTACTATCAGTGATGCAAAAGAATTGCGAGTAAAAGAGACAGACCGCATAGCAGCCATGTGTGACAGCTTAAGTGCCATTGGTGCCGATATTACCCCTTTGGATGATGGTATGCGGATTGTCGGCGGAAAGCCCCTGCACGGAGGTAAAATTAATTCGTGTGGTGATCATCGCATTGCCATGAGTATGGCAATTGCCGCTCTTGGAGCGTCAGCAGAAATTGAAATAAACGATACTGCCTGTACCGCAACTTCATTCCCGAATTTTTGGGAATTGTTGGGGCAAAAAGGTTAAAAGATGGAAGCAAAATTAATAATAGCCATTGATGGGCCATCAGGTGCGGGGAAGAGCACTCTAAGTAAAGCATTAGCAAAGCAGCTTGGTTATATCAACATTGATACTGGTGCCATGTACCGCACTGTAGCTTTACTAGCGCATCGAAAAAATATCTCTGCTCAAGATAAAGAGGGCTTAAAAAAACTTTGTGCCGATCTAATAATTGAGTTTAAACCGACCCCAGAGGTTGAGCTAGTAATAGCAAATGGTGCAGATGTAACCGCTGAAATTCGGACCCCAGAAGTTAGTTTATTAACACCAAAGGTTGCAGCACAACCAGTTGTACGTGATGCAATGGTGCTCTTACAGCGAAAAATAGGTGCCGCAGGTGGAGTCGTCCTCGAAGGGCGCGATATCGGTACGGTAGTCTTCCCGCATGCAGCAGTAAAGTTCTTTTTGTCTGCCAGCGTGGAAGAACGTGGCAAGCGACGCTATGAGGAATTGCTGGCAAAGGGGATGGATGTTGATCTGCAACAGACAATAGCCGATGTAGAAGCCCGCGATGTGGCTGATTCAGAGCGTGAACATGCACCACTTATTCAAGCAGGTGATGCAGTCGTTATAAATTCTACCGACTTGTCAATTCAGGGCGTTCTGGATGAGATGTTGCTAGCTGTCGGTAACGCCAAGTAATCTTTTTCTATATTTTCCTCTTTTGAATATTTTTGTCTAATAAAGTATCATATTAGGTAATTTTCCATCTCTGTTGGATAGAATAACTGCCTGAAAAATATTAAAATTTTGGTTTGTTTTTTATTTTTGACTGTGCTAACTTGCGCAGTCTCTAATTTAGAGTCCGCCGTCGAAAGGCGTCGGGAAATTCGTAAGGGGGTTACATCTCCAATGGTAGAAGAAAACGAAATGTTAGAAGAAAACGAAGAAGAAATGCTAGACGGTGAGTTCGAAGAAAGTTTTGAAGAGCTGCTTAAGGATTACGAACAAGGTGGCTTTGAACTGAAACGAAATGATGTCGTCGAAGGAACAATTGTTCAGGTAAATCCAGATTCAGTTGTTGTCGATGTCGGTTATAAATCCGAGGGCGTTATTTCGCTCCGTGAATTTGCCGATGAAAAGGGAGAAATTAACGTCAATGTAGGTGACGTTTATGATGTCCTGTTTGGTGGTGGTGAGAGCGACAGTGGTTTAATTGTCCTTTCGAAAGAGAAAGCAGATCGTCAGAAAATCTGGAACTCTCTGGAAGAGGATGCTGTTGTTGAAGGTAAGATTCTTAGTCGTATCAAAGGCGGATTGTCCGTTGATATCGGTGTGAATGCATTCTTGCCAGGTTCTCAAGTTGATCTGCGTCCAGTACGTAATTTGGACAAAGTGATCGGCCAAACCTTTGATTTTAAGATTATCAAGCTGAACAAGCGTCGCGGCAACATTGTATTGTCACGTCGGGTTCTCCTTGAGACTGAACGTGAGTCACAGCGTAGCGATACCCTGAAGGTTCTAGAAGAAAGTCAAGTAGTTGAAGGTGTAGTTAAAAACCTTACCGATTATGGCGCTTTTATTGATCTCGGTGGTATTGATGGCCTATTGCATATCACTGATATGTCATGGGGACGTGTTAAGCATCCATCTGATATTCTTGCTGTTGGCGATAAGATTAATGTCAAGGTATTGAAATTCGATAAAGATAAAGAGCGTGTTTCTCTTGGTCTGAAGCAGATTGCTCCTGATCCATGGTTAGACGTAGCTTCCAAGTACCCAATTGAAACTAAAGTAACTGGCAAGGTTGTTAGCCTTACCGATTATGGTGCATTTATTGAGTTGGAAGAGGGCGTAGAAGGTTTGATCCACGTTTCTGAAATGAGCTGGACCAAGCGGGTTAAGCATCCTAACAAGGTTCTCTCCATTGGTGATGATGTTGAGTCAGTAGTATTGGCACTTGATACTGATAACCGTCGTATCTCCTTGGGCTTGAAACAAATTGAGCCTAATCCATGGGATGTAATCGGTGAGAAATTCCCTGCTGGAACTATCATTGAAGGTCAAGTAAAGAACATTACCGATTTCGGTATCTTTGTCGGTGTTGACGAAGGTATTGACGGTTTGGTTCATATCTCTGATCTATCTTGGATCAAGCGGATCAAGCATCCTTCTGAAGCATACAAGAAGGGCGACCTGGTTAAAGCCGTTGTCTTGAATATTGACCGTGAAAATGAGCGTTTCTCTCTTGGGTTAAAGCAGCTTAACGTTGACCCATGGGAAACTGTTCCATCTCGTTACCCACGCGGTACCATTGTTAAGGGTAACGTAACTTCGGTAACTGATTTTGGTGTCTTTATTGAACTTGAAGAGGGCATCGAAGGATTGATTCACGTTTCTGAGCTAAGCAAAGAGAAGATTGAAAGTCCTAAGGAATTTGCTGAAGTTGGTTCTCAGCTCGAAGCAGCGGTTTTACAGGTTGATACTGTTGATCGCAAAATTGCTTTGTCGATCAAAAACCTTGCAGTACAGAAAGAAAAAGCTGAAGTGAATGAATTTATGGGCGCACAAAAAACTGCGACATCAAATCTTGGTGATTTGTTGCAAGGTGCTGTTGGCCGTAAATCTGAAGATTAAATTTTAATCTACCTCTATTGGGGCTTCAGTTCTTATACTGAAGCCCCTTTTTTATTGGCTAAAATGAGAAAACGACCTTTTTTATTAGCATCACTTACACTAGGCGGAATTTTTTTATTTTTTCTGCTCGTCATCTTTGCTTCTGGCATGATCAATTCTGGCTCAGTAGTAGTTTCGGTAGGTGAAAAGATTGGTGTCCTAGAAGTAAATGGGGCAATTGTTGATGCACATCGACTGAATGAGCAAATTGCCGATTTTAGAGACCGCGATAATGTTAAAGCGGTAGTTCTTAGGGTCGATTCACCCGGTGGTGGTGTTGGTCCTTCACAAGAAATGTACGAAGAATTAAAACTATTGGCTGAATCGAAGCCATTAGTCGTATCGATGGGTTCTGTCGCCGCATCTGGTGGGTACTATATTGCTGTTGCTGGTGAACGAATCTTTGCCAATCCCGGAACAATTACCGGCAGTATTGGTGTTATAATGTCTTTTCCTGATTATCAAGAGTTAATGGGAAAAGTTGGGATCAAGTCTCAAGTGGTTAAAAGTGGTAAGTTTAAAGACATAGGGTCGCCAACCAGATCATTTACTGCTGCCGATCGAAAATTGCTACAGGCAATGATTGATGATGTTCATCAACAATTTATTGAAGCTATAAGTACAGGGCGAAAAATGTCGCTTGCAGATCTAGAACCTTTAGTTGATGGTCGTATTTTTACTGGTCGTCAGGCTAAAGAGGTAGGGTTGATTGATGAGCTCGGTACTTTTAATGATGCTGTAAGGTATGCTGGTAATGCCGTAGGGATTGGTGCCGATCCAGATTTGGTTTATCCTGAAGAAGAGAAAGTAAATTTGATTGACCGGTATTTACAAACAGCTGCTAGCCGCTATCTAGGAGTTGATTTGACTGCCCGTCCACAACTGGGGCCTCAGTATTTGTGGCATGTTAACTAAATAACTAGAATAAATTAAGATATGGAAGCTTAGTATGACTAAAAGTGAATTAATAGAGCAACTTTCAGATGATCATGCAATCCTTAATAAAAGAGATGCTGAAACAGTTATTAACCTGATCTTTGGAGGTATTGGTGATGCTTTATCTTCTGGTAGCAGGGTAGAGATAAGAGGTTTTGGTTCTTTCTCTGTTCGTGAGCGTGAAGCTCGAGAAGCAAGAAATCCTAAAAGTGGTGAACTGGTGAAGATTGCTTCACGTAAAACCCCTTTTTTTAAAACTGGAAAAGAACTGCGTCAGCGGATTGATGATAAATAGCTGTAGTTGTTGTAATAAAAAAGGCTCTGAATTAAGATTCAGAGCCTTTTTTATAATATGATTCCGGGATGCCGAGATAGATTCTTTACAATGACCTGAGATTAATGTTTGCCTACGGAAAAAATTTAAGGCTTCCGACTCAAGGGTCGGTTTGCACACCATTTTTTCACGCCTCGACAGGTCAGTAAAAAGCGTTGGCCAGAGGGCAAGAATTACCCACGCACACCCCAGAATTTCAAAGATCTTTAACTTGATTACATAATAACTTTTACAATATTTAAGTCAAGTGAAAAATTAGATTTATTAAATGATATATTATCATATGTGGACTATTGATTTATGAAATGGCAAATTTACCGCCTAATAGTAAGGGCTGAAAATATTGGTCAGCGTTTGGATCTATATTTAGCTGCCGTAATAAATGATATGTCACGGACTAAAGCAAAAAAGATCATCGATTTGGGCGGAGTTCATATTA
Source organism: Desulfuromonadaceae bacterium (assembly GCA_016744555.1). GTDB lineage: Bacteria > Desulfobacterota > Desulfuromonadia > Desulfuromonadales > Geopsychrobacteraceae > Desulfuromusa. The sequence continues at coordinate 5,995 of JADGED010000020.1, read as the reverse complement.
ATGGCAGGCGGGTAAGGAGTAGTTCTTCACCGGTTAAGTTAAGTGATTCCATAGAGGTTTATGTTGATCAGTTACCTTTAGATCCGTATCGAATCGACTCAAATGATATTGTATTTCAAGATAGTTATATTATTGTTATAAACAAACCGCCACAGGTTGATACGCAGCCTACCCATGCTCGTTTTAAAGGTACGATGTATGAAGCTTTACAATGGCATTTACGAGATCCATTTAAATTACATCTTAAAGCAGATATTGGCATGGTGCAGCGTTTAGATCGAGGTACTTCTGGACTTATGGTTTTTTCGATTCATCCTCGGGCTCATAAAGAGATGACCAGAATATTCTTAGATCACGAAGTGTCTAAACGATACATAGCCTTAGTGCATAATGTTCCCGCAACAGATCGAGGTGAAATAAAATCTTTATTGGCGCGGTCAAGAAAAGAGAATCGGGTGAAATCAGTTGCTAAGGGTGGTAAAGAGGCAATTACAAATTATGAGGTTAGCGAAAGATTTATAGACTATTCCTTATTAAATGTTGAAATACTAACTGGACGTTCACATCAGATCCGTGCCCATATGGCAGAACAAAATTGCCCATTAGCTGGAGATGTACGCTATGGTGGTAGCAAGCTAGCAGGAGGTATAGAGATTGCTCGCCCCTTACTGCATGCAGAAACACTTGTATTTAAGCATCCTGTGTTACATGACTTGTTAAATTTTAAAGTTCCAATAGCTACTGATATGCAAAATATAATTAACCAATTAAGAGTGAGTTGATGCTGACGTTTCCTAATATTGACCCAATCATTTTTAGTATCGGACCATTAGCGGTACGCTGGTATGGTATGATGTACTTGCTTGGTTTTGTCGGCGGCTACTTCATGATGTGCCATGTCTCAAAACTGCGTAAATTTACCATCGATAGTGAAATGATTTCTGATTTATTGTTTTATGCTGTTTTGGGTGTAGTTGTTGGCGGTCGTCTTGGTTATACCTTGTTTTATAACTTTTCTTACTATGTTAGACATCCTTTCGAAATTCTCTATGTTTGGGAAGGTGGTATGAGTTTTCATGGAGGTTTGCTTGGTGTCGCTTTAGTCCTAGTTTTTTTTGCGCGGCGGAATAAATTATCTTTACTAAATATAGGTGATTTGGCCGTAGTTGCAGTGCCAATAGGTCTAGGGTTTGGCCGGATTGGTAATTATATTAATGGTGAGCTGTGGGGGAGGGTGACCACGCAGCCATGGGGGATTGTGTTTCCAGGAGCAGGTTCATTACCACGCCACCCTAGCCAGCTATATGAAGCTGTCCTAGAAGGTGTTGTTCTATTGTTAATTATCTACGTTTTACATCGTTTGCGAGTTAAAAGGGGTGTGCCAGCTTTTGTGTTTGTATTTTTTTATGGTTTGTTTCGTTTTATAGTTGAGTTTTTTCGTCAGCCAGATGCTCACCTTGGTTTTCTTTGGGGCGGTGCAACAATGGGGCAGCTCCTTTCATTACCAATGTTAATTGTTGGGGCATTTGGATTAATCTACGTTTTACTACCGAGGAAAGTATGAGTAGATTAGATGCAATAATTTTTGATTGTGATGGCGTAATGTTCGAAAGTCGTCAGGCTAATCTTGCTTATTATAATCGAATTCTTGAAGAATTTTCTTATCCATTAGTTACTTGTGAGCAAAGTGAAAATGCTCATTTATGTCATACCGCTAGTTCACCAGTGGTTCTTGCAGAATTACTCCGGCAGGATGATTTAGTCCCCGCACTAGAATTTGCAGATAGTCTTAATTACACCGAATTTATCCCACATATGGAGCAAGAAGATAACCTTACCGATTTGCTTGATTCTCTTGTTGGACATTACCAGTTAGCAATTGCAACCAATCGAGGACACAGTATTTTTACTATTTTGGAGCACTTTGGTTTAAGCGATTATTTTTCTGTAGTGGTGAGTAGGGTTGAAGTTGAAAATCCAAAACCTGCTCCAGATATGCTTCTTTTAGCTGCAGAACTGCTTAAGGTTGATACTGATAGGTGTCATTTTATTGGTGATTCTGAGTTAGATAAATATGCTGCGACGGCGGCAAAAGTTTCTTTTGTTGGTTACGGTGGTGCGGTTGCTGGAGATATTTCATCATTAAGTCATTTGGAATTGCTTGATTACTTTGCTCTGTAATTCATTGAGGTAAAAGATGGGTCACTGCAATATTTTGGTCATTACCAAGATATTATCACCATCATCATGGATATATTTAACTTGATCCATAAGTTTATAGATAATTTGAATTCCTCGACCTCCTTCATCGCTTGCATCAGCATTAAACTTTGATAGTGCATCAATATCAAACCCTTCACCCTGATCAAAAACCTTAATTGTAAGGTCTTGATCAGAGGTAGAGATCGATATTTTTACTTCTTTATCTGGGTCACATTTATTGGCGTGATTTATTACATTTGCCAATGCCTCGGTAAGAACTAGATTGATGTGGTAAGCAAGTTCACGTCGATTTCCATTATAGCTTTTTAGGGAGTAAGCCATACTCTCCCCAATGCGCCCAATCATTCCCAAATATTTTGTTTGATTTGGAATGGTTATATCAACTTCAACTCGTTTTGACATCTCTATCTTTCTGTTTAAAAAGTTTAAAAGCTGCCGAGAGCTTCCTCTTGATTAGTAAAAATTTCAAAAACTCGATGTAGACGAGTAAGTTCAAACATCGACTGTACTTGAGGTTGCAAACAGCACAATTTCAAGCTTCCGTCTCTTGCGCTAGCATTTTTAAACCCAGAAACTAGTGCTCCCAATCCAGAAGAATCGATAAAGCGAACTTTACTTAAGTCTATTGTCAGGTTGCATTTACCGTCATCAAATAGTTGCAGCATCTGTTCTTTAAGATCGCCACTATTGTGGGCATCCATACGTTCTTCTTCGACACATATGTTAACAATATCGTCCTGTTCTGAAATGTTTAGTTGCATGTATTTCCTCCGTTATTCATTGTTAATTCTTTCTCTATTTTTGATTTTATCATTATACTCTATATGGGTAAATATTGCTTTATTTTAATACTGTCATGGCTAACAATGTGACATCATCGATAAAGTGCCGCATCCCTGTAAAAATACGAACTTGAGTCATGACTTGATCAATCAATTCTTGTGGTGGTAAATGATTATATTCGGTTATAAGTTTCTCTAGCCGTTCTATACCAAAAAACACACCGTTACTATCTTCGGCTTCGATGATCCCATCGGTGTAAAGCATTAAAACATCACCAGCTTCCAACTCAATTTCTTTTTGTTCAAAAACAATATCTTTTTTAATCCCAAAGATTAAACCCTCACCATCGAGAGTGATAATCTTTTGAGTGTTTTTCTTCCACACAAGTGGCATGTTGTGACCGGCATTACTGTAAGTTAATCGATGCTTAGTCGGATTATATTGTAGATAAAACATGGTCACAAAAAGGTCAGAGCGATCTAGGTCTTTTAAGAAATAACAATTTAATTCCTGCAGCATGTGTGCTGGTTGCTTAGTACTTTCCATTCTAGCGTGGATAAATGTTCTGGTTTCGGCCATAATTAAAGCAGAACCGATACTGTGACCGGAGACGTCGGCAATAATTATGTCATAAGTAGATTTATCCCGGACGATAAAATCGTAGTAATCTCCTCCTACTTG
>JADGED010000020.1:0-2298 GCA_016744555.1 Desulfuromonadaceae bacterium | reverse complement strand
CGGCGATGGCAATATTTTCAAGTTTAGGGAGTTTCGCCGGTAATAGACCAATTTGGATGTCCTTGGCAATTTGCATTTCCCGTTCTTGTTCTCTGACTTGAAGTAACTTTTGCAGTTGTTGCTCATTGCGCCAGGCGATGCAGATTTGAGCGGCAATGTTTTCAAATAAAGCGATGAATTCTTCAGTAAAAATACCTTTTGCAGTTTTTGAAAAAGCTGACAATACACCAATAGGTTCGCCATTATAGATTATCGGGGTATGGGCTAAACAGGTGACTTTGTCGCGCTTAATATGCTTAGCTGAAAGAGGCTTGTCGATATAATCGGTGTCGTTTACAACGGTAGTAACATTGGATAAAAATGTTTGGCCAATATAGGTTTCCATATTTAGGTTACGTTCAAATTGACCGAAATGTTCAGATGAATTACCCACTAAACTTTTAACAATTAGAGTTTCAGAGTCAGGTTCAAGAAATCGAATTACACACAAGTCAAATTTGAATTGTTGGGCAAGCAACTCAAGAATATTATCAAGGGTATTTTGAAACTCTTCGCCACTGGATACAATTTGCGCAGTATCGTAAAGGACACTTAGTTGTTCACGGCTAGAAGCATGATTGATACTGACAGTTCCAAAGATATCAAAGACATCCTCCATCTCACTTCCACGAGCAGATAGATAGTTTTCGAGGATTATCCGAGCTGGTGCAGCACCAACATGTCCAGCAAGTGTGCGCTCGGTAAAACTTTTTAAGTTTGGTATTTCATGATCAGAAAGTCCTCCTCGAGTATCAATATCTTGATTCCCTAAATATTCTGATATGGCTGTTTGCGCCGGTTTCTCACCGATAAACTTGGACATTAATTCAATAAATTCCATAATTGTCGGTGCTTTACTTATTCTTGTTAATTTTGATGGCTGTTGTGACTCAGTTTCAAATGCATCAATAAATTTTGCTGCATGTAATGCTTCTTCTTCACTTTGCTTTGCATAAAATGAAATGCTTAAATAAGCGGCTAAGTTGAAGAGCATGCTCCAAAAAAGAGAATGTGTATAAATATCAAAGTCGCGTAGTCCGAATAGTTCAAGTGGTTTTAGTAGGGCGATGCCAAATGGACCATATTCAAGAATGTCTGCGCTGAACCATTCTGAACGTACAAAAGCAGGAATTAATAAAGTATAAAACCAAACAATAAAGCCACTACTTATACCGGCAATTGCAGCCTTACGATTAGCTCTACGCCAAAATAGTCCGCCTATAACTGCCGGAGCAAATTGCGTTACTGCGGCAAAAGAAATTAGTCCCATATTGACTAAAGCGTACGAATCACCAATTACTTTAAAGTAAAAATAACCAATAAAAATTACACTAAGTATTCCTAGTCGTTTAATGTTTATGAGAATAGTTGAAAAATTATCGCCCTGAAGGTTCAGTTTTAGGATGATCGGCATAACTAGATGGTTAAGTATCATCGTTGCAATGGTCACCGATGATACCATTACCATGCCTGCTGAGGCAGATAATCCACCAATAAATACGAGTAATGCCAGCCATGGGTGACCGGTCGAAAGTGGCAATGTCAACACAAAGTAGTCGGCTTGAGAAGCGTCACCACCATTAATAATTAACCCACCCAACGCAATAGGGAGGACAAATAGATTAATTAAAAATAAATAGGCTGGAAATTTCCACATTGCTGAGCGGATATGTCGTTCATCAGTATTTTCAGTTATCATTATGTGGAATTGGCGTGGTAAAAACATGACTGCCATCATTGAGAGAACTGATAGGGTAAACCACTTAGTGTATGGAGTTTGTTCTGTCCCTAATGTTAGTAGCTCTTTACGCTCTGGAAAGTTCTGCTGGAATTGTTGAAAAATATCGACGAAACCGTCAAACAGTCCATAAGTAACAAAAATGCCAACAGCAAGAAATGCTATTAGTTTGACTAAGGATTCAAATGCTACGGCGACAACAAGCCCTTCGTGTTTCTCTGAAGAATCGAGAGTTCTTGCCCCAAATAAAACGCCAAACAGTGCCAGTATAAGGGCGACAAAAAATGCCATATCGATACTGCTTGGTAAATTAGATGAGTAATCAGTTAAGTTGCCGTGCTGTAAAATTAGTGGTACGGAAAGGATATGTAAAGTGTGGGCAATGGCTTTAAGTTGCAGGGCAATGTATGGAGTTATGCCAAAGACGGCAAAAAGGGTAACGATAGCACCCAATGCTGCAGAGCGATCGTATCGGCTAGAAATAAAATCGGCAATACTAGTTATATTTTGTTGCTTACTAA
>JADGED010000209.1 GCA_016744555.1 Desulfuromonadaceae bacterium | reverse complement strand
ATGCGGATTTTTGTACAGCGAGCACATTTAATATAAAACCTGGCGAATTTATCAATATTAAAGTTACCGATACCGGCAGTGGCATCAAGGCAGAGCATCTGAACAAGATATTTGAACCTTTCTATACCACTAAGCAACAAGGTAGTGGCTCTGGCTTAGGTCTTTCAACTGTATACGGTACAATAAATAGCCATCAGGGAGCGATTAAGGTAGATAGCCAAATTGGAGTAGGAACGGTTTTTAATATTTACCTCCCCTTGGCAAAGGAAGACATTGAAATTAGCACGATAACCAAAAACAACAACAATACCATTACTGGGTCAGGTACAATCCTGCTAGTAGACGATGAAGAAATTATTAGAAAAACTGTAGGCATGCTACTAGAAGAATTGGGTTATAATGTTATTCTTGCCGACAATGGCCAAGAAGCAGTAAAAATTTATACTCAACAACATGACAATATTGACCTGGTTATCACCGATATGATTATGCCAGTAATGAATGGTAGAGAAGCCTTTTACAAATTCAAGAAAATTGATCCTAACTGTAAAGTTATCATTTCATCCGGTTTTACTCGTGACGAAAACCTTGACGAGATGAAAACTCACGGCCTTTGTGGTTTCATTAAAAAACCGTGCAAAAACAGTGAACTTAGTCAACTTATATACAACGTATTAAACACATAAAACAACCCCAACAAAACAGAATTAGGCGATATCCAGAATGACTGAAATTGAGCTAACAGCAATAGATATTTTTGACCCGAAAAACTATAAAATTGTAACCTTTGAAGACGAAATTAAAGTCGATAACAACTGTAAAAATCTGCTTATACAATACCATCAGTACCTACAAAGCGATAAAACTATCGACCCACTAACAGCAGGTAGTATGGCTGGTGGTGCAGATTTTTTCTTGCGTGATTTTATGATCGATAACCGGCGTAAAAATGTATTTGCAATTTCGGCAGATTTAGTCCGAGGTTTTGCCGGTAACTGGTATATCGTTAACACCTTAGAAGCTAATATGGTCGAACTGGAAAGTTTCTTGATTGGTATTGCTGGTTTCTACAACTATTGCGTAATAAACAAGGTAGTCACATCTGGGCTAGCGGAAGAAGTCAATCAGGCATGCTCCGAACTAGACTTTTATAGCCAACGAATTGAAGCATTTAACAATCTTATTGATGATGGTTTCACTGCTTGGAATAAAGCTTGTCCACAAGGCTAATATTTAGTGCTTACCATCCACATCTTATGGTGATAGAAACCCGTGCTACTAACTGACAATATTAAATTACGTGCTGCTATATTCTCAATTTGCGGTGCAGTCATGCTTGCGACGTTAAAACTTATTATTGCTGTACTAAGTGGCTCTATGGCGGTTATGGCATCAGCCATAGACTCACTTCTCGATATATTAATGTCGGGTATCAATTTCATGGCAATCCGCCATGCTGAGCAACCACCAGACCAATCACACCCCTTTGGACACGGTAAATTTGAAACCCTAGCAACCCTATTCCAGGCAGTAATAATTACTACCTCAGGGTGCTGGATCATCTATGAATCGGCCACCCGACTAGGGAGCGGACAACAACTAGACAACATCAACCAGGGGATTAGTGTCCTCGGTTTCAGTGCGGCCATTTCATGGGTAATAGCTAGACACCTGCGCAAAGTTGCAAAGCAGACCGATTCTACCGCACTAGAAGCTGATTCCCTCCACTTTCAAATGGATATTTATAGCAATCTTGGCCTTATGGCGGGCTTATTGATGGTACGTTGGTTTGACCTACATTGGATTGATGCGGCACTATCAATACTGGTTGCCTCTTATATCCTTCACGAAGCCCTACAGTTAATCAAACGTAGCCTTAAAGATTTTCTTGACCATGAACTACCTGATGAGATCCAACAGCAAGTACATCAATTAATCACCTCCCACGGTGGCGCATTTGCTGGTTACCATGGCCTTCGCACCAGGCGTTCTGGGTCAATTAAACACATGGATTTTCATCTTGAAGTATGTAAAGACATGACCGTAAAAGATGCTCACAACTTAACCGAAAAGTTAGAACAAAAGATTGCAGAAGAGATCCCAGGTGCAGACATCACCATCCATATTGAACCATGTAAAGCCTCAGACTGCCCAGGTAGAGAACATTGCGAAATTGATAAAAGCCGCATACCAAATAGATTTAAAAACGAATAGTGATGAAATATTGTTTAGCGAGTGTCACTAAAGCTTCTTTGAAGCAGTAGTGACACTCAAAATAAATTGTTAAATTACAAACCTTTTTTTTCAGCCCAAACAAAAAAAACAATCCCTACTGCAGCAAAAACGACAATTACCGGCCAAGGTGAAATCCCTAAAGTTTGCGGCAAAGTTATCTTGCCATACTTCCCCCAACTTAATACCGATGTTTTTAAAGCTGGATAAGCTTCGGCATAGATACCAGCACCAACTAACATGCCAAGGATCGCCCAAATAGCATGAATACGTCCTTCTGCTAGAGCACCGACAGACGTACCAGGACAATATCCAGCAATTGCCCAACCAATACCAAACAATAATCCACCGATTATTATTGCTGCAACATTTGTTGCTTTAATACTTAGGGAAATCAATCCCAGTGAATGGCATCCATAAATACCTATCATACCGACAATAACTCCGGTAAGCATAAATTTAATTATCGTCATATCTTTTAACAACATAAAGCCAACTTGTTTCTCAAAGCGAATAACTTCAGCTTTTTGCATCAAAAGACCGAACAAAACTCCAGTTATCAAGCCAATTATTTGCTCCATTACTTGTCTCCTCCGCCATAAACAATACGGGCAGTAATTATGCCACCAGCCATAAAGCACACCAAAGCAAGCAGTCCGCTGACTGATAACTGCATATTGCCTGACAACCCATGCCCACTAGGGCAACCACCAGCCAGTCGCGCACCAAACATTAAGATAACACCACCAATAAATGCACCAACACCACGAGTGACAGAACTTGAACCAAAGCGCTGCTGCCAAATAGGTGGCACTGTTTCCAGCTTAGAAGTTTTTCCCATACGTGACGAAACTAATGCGCCGGCAAATACACCAACAACAAACAACATCTGCCAATCTACCTTTACCTTTTTGGCTTGAAAATATGCATTTGAAGCTACATGTTCAGAAGCAACCGCTTTTTCAATAAAGCCAGCTGCACGGACAAATGTGGTCGAGGCACCAAGATATTTTGGTTTTTCAATTATAGCGGTAGTAACCACTACTGACAGAGTAGCAAGAACACCAACTAAAATGCCTGCTATATATGGGCTCCAACGTGCTGTAAATAATGAAATGTTCATGATTATCCTTTCACAGGTTTAGCAATTCAAAAAGTATATAATATTTTTTCATTCAATAAATCTACCACCACGTGACTCTAAAAACGATCCATATTTTTTATCCATTTCAACAATATGCTCAAGTACCCATACACGCAAAAACTTTAAGAGGTCCTGCGATAACTTTTCATTACCTAATGTAGAACGTGACTTAATTTCAACTACTGAATCAATAAGCTTTTGATGAGCGACCTTATGTTCATCTAACCCAGTAAACCCATATTCGGCCATCAGCTTTTCTTCATGTTGAAAATGGTCAACAGTGTAAGACTCAACCATAGCCAATATATCGCCTAAGACTTCCTCACCACGCTTATCTCTAACTGCTTCGTACAGGCTATTAATCGTATCGATCAAGGTTTTATGTTCGTTATCTAAAGCAACAATTCCAGTCTCATATATTTCTTTCCAAGCAATTACAGGC